>NZ_JBSGZD010000005.1:0-88480 GCF_053610825.1 Streptomyces sp. NPDC054863
CGGTCGATGAGCCGACGACGGAGGCGACGACGGCCGCGGTGGCGCCGTCGTTGACGCCGATGATGTCGGGGGTGGCGAGCCGGTTTCCGGCCAGTGTCTGGGTGAGGCACCCGGCGACGCCGAGGGCGGCGCCGACCATCAGGCCGACGGCGATGCGCGGCAGCCGGAAGTCCTGAACGAGCATCACCGTGGCGGAGTCACCGGTTCCGAGGAGTCCGGAGACGCTCTCGGAGAAGCTCATGCTGGTGGAGCTGGCGAAGGCCGCGAAGGAGACGATCACCCCGATCAGCACGGCGAGAGCGACCGCGACGAGGGCGCTGCGGTGCGGGAAGAGCCAGGAGAGGGTGCCGACGCGGACGGGGGTGGAGTCGGGCGGTATGAGGGCCTGTCCGGCTCCCGCCCGGCCCTCGGTTCCGGCCTTCTCGGACGTGAGGTCCTGGCTCATCCGTTCGCTCCCGCCGTCGACATGCGCTGCGAGCGCGCGATCCAGATCAGCAGCGGGCCGCCGATGAAGGCGAGGAGCACGCTGACGGGGGTCTCCCAGGGCCTGATGACGACCCGGGCGAGGAGGTCGGCCGCGATCATCACGCACGCCCCGACCAGTCCGGAGAGCACCAACTGGCCCGCCATCCGCGGCCCGGTGACCATGCGTGCCGCATACGGTGCGAGCAGTCCGAGGAAGGCGATCGGCCCGGCCAGCGCGACCGCCGAACCGGCGAGCAGCGTCACCGCCACCGCCACGATCAGCCGGATCCGCCCCGGGTGGTGGCCCAGCGAGCGCGCGCTGTCGTCGCCGAGCGCCAGCGCCGACAGCGGCCGTACGCAGACGAAGGCGATCAGCAGGCCGATCACGATCAGCGGGATCAGCGGGTACGTGTCCTTGGTGTCGATGCCCGCGAGGGAGCCGATCGTCCAGTAGCGGTACGTGTCGAAGGTCGACTGCGTGCCGAGCAGGACGTACGAGGTGGCCCCGTGGAAGGTCGCGCCGAGCGCGGACCCGGCGAGCACCAGCCGCAGCGGAGAGCCGGCGGCCCGGCCCGACGCGGCGAGCAGCAGCACCACCGCGCTCGCGGCCATGCCGCCGACCAGTGCCCAGACCAGGACTCCGTACGCCGACGTCACTTGGAAGTATGTGAGTCCGATCACGACGCCCAGCGCCGCACCGGAGTTGACGCCGAGCAGTCCGGTCTCGGCGAGCGGGTTGCGGGTGACGGCCTGGAGGAGGCAGCCGGCCGCGCCGAGCGCGATGCCGACCAGCAGTCCGGCGAGGGTGCGTGGCAGTCGTACGTCCATGACGGCGAGCCGGATCTGCGCGTCGGCGCGGGCGGCGGGGTCCCCCAGGAGGAAGTCCCAGGCGCGGGCGATCGGGTTGGACCCGGAGCCGATCAGCAGGGACAGCACGACCAGTGCCACCAGGAGCAGGACCAGGGCGGCAGCCGCCCGGAGGGTGGGGCGATGGAGCCTCGCCGAGCCCGGTATCGGGGGCTCGGATCCGGCCTCCCGGACCCGCCCCTCTTGCGCAACCAACATGAAGTTAGCCTAACCTAACCACCACGTGGAACCCTTGGCCGGGGCGCTGCGAACTCCCTGTTCCGACAGGGGGCTTTCGCTATGCCCCGACTACGGGTGAGTCACCCCGTATGTCCGGAACCCATCCGGGCAGCAACTTCGCCTTCACCAGCATGGAGATCACGGACATGTCCTCGAACCTCATCCCGCGCGCCCGGCTGACCGCGGTGGCGGCCCTCACCCTGGCCTCCGCTCTCACCCTTTCCGCCTGCGGTTCGGACGACTCCGGCTCCGGCTCGGGCTCGGGCAGCCAGGCGAAGAACGCCAAGGACGGCGCCACCGTCACGGACGCCACCGGCGCCGAGGTGAAGCTGAGGGCCAGCACCAAGAACGTCGTCGCGCTGAGCGAGATGGACCTGGACTCCGCACTCGCCCTGGGCGTGAAGCCGGTCGGCCTGTCCGCGGGCCGCGGCCAGAAGGGCGCCCCGGGTTACCTCACCGAGCAGGCGAAGGGCATTCCGGTCGTCGGCGCGGTCACGGGCCCCGACATCGAGAAGGTCCTGGCCGCAAAGCCGGACGTCATCCTGGCCGGCCAGCTCGCCGACAAGCAGGTCCTCAAGCAGCTCCAGGCGATAGCCCCGACGGTCGTCACCATCGACAAGAAGAAGGACTGGAAGAAGTCCCTCGAACTGACCGGCAAGGTGCTGGGCAAGTCCAACGAGGCGACCGCCTTCCTCAAGGGGTACGAAGCCAAGCTCACCGAGGTGAAGACGGCCCTCGGCAAGAACGCCGGCGGATCCGTCTCGGTGGCCCGCTACTCGGCCAAGGGCACCGCGGTCATGCAGCAGGGCGTGTTCATCTCGGACGTCCTGAAGGACCTCGGCCTCAAGCGCCCGGGCATCCAGAACGAGAAGGGCCAGGGCCACTCGACGCCGCTCAGCGACGAGGACCTGAAGCAGATCGACGCCGACTGGCTGTTCATCGGCACGCTCACCTCGGCGGGCAAGGACGCGGACCTCTTCACGCAGCTGAAGGCGAAGGCCGCGTACAAGGAGCTGGACGCCGTCAAGAAGAACCACACCACCGAGATCGACGGCTCCAAGTGGACGAGCCTCGGCGGCCCCCAGGCGGCGATGTCCGTCCTCGACGACATCAAGAAGGCCATGACCGCCTAGGCGATCCCTTGGGGGCGGGGGTGAATCCGCGGGTCGTTCGTGGCTGGTCGCGCAGTTCCCCGCGCCCCTGAAGACCTTCCCCGTAGCCCCCTTGGGCGGCGAGCCCCCCCCAACCTTGGGCGGCGGGGCCGCCCCCGGGGCGGAACGGGCGGGCAAGGGGCGGACCCCGACGGACGTCGCGCGCCCCCGCCCGCCCCACCCCCGTACCGGCCCCCGACCACCGATCCCACCCACCTGTCGAGGTCAAAGTGACGACCCCCACCCCGGACACCCGCCCCGCGGACGCCCCCACCTGGCCCGAAGAAGCCGCCGCCCGCTACCGCGCCGCCGGCTACTGGCAAGGTGAGACCTTCGCCGAAATGCTGCGCACCCGCGCCGAGTCCCACCCCGACCGCGTCGCCGTCACCGACGGCGACCGCCACTGGACGTACGCCCAGCTCCACACCCGGGCGACCCATCTGGCCGCCGGTTTCGCCGACCGAGGCATCACCAAGGGCGACCGCGTCGTCGTCCAACTGCCCAACGTCGCCGAGTTCTTCGAAGTGATCTTCGCGCTCTTCCGCATCGGCGCCCTCCCCGTCTTCGCCCTCCCGGCCCACCGCGAGACGGAGATCCGCTACTTCTGCGAGTTCACCGAGGCCGTCGCCTACGTCGTCCCCGACCGGCACGCCGGCTTCGACCACCGCGCCCTCGCCGCCAAGGTCCGCGCCGAAGTGCCCACCCTGCGCGACGTCTTCGTCGTCGGCGACCCGGGCGAGCACACCGCGCTCACCGAAGTGCCGCTCCCCGACGTGGAGTTGAAGACCGAAGGTCCGGCCCCCTCCGACCTCGCCTTCCTCCAGCTGTCCGGCGGCAGCACCGGCGTCCCCAAGCTGATCCCGCGCACCCACGACGACTACATCTACTCGCTCTGGGGCTCCAACGAGCTGTGCGGCGTCACCGAGGACTCCGTCTACCTGGTCACCCTCCCCGCGGCACACAACTTCCCGCTCTCCTCCCCCGGTTCACTCGGCATCCTCCACGCGGGAGGCCGCGTCGTGATGTGCCCGCAGCCCGACCCGGACACCGCGTTCCCGCTCATCGAGCGCGAGCGGGTCACGATCACCGGCGTCGTGCCGCCGCTGGCCCTCGTCTGGACGGAGGCGGGCGCCACCACCTCGTACGACCTCTCCAGCCTGGACGTGCTCCTGGTCGGCGGCGCGAAGTTCAGCGAGGCCGCGGCCCGCCGGGTCGGCCCCGCGCTCGGCTGCACCCTCCAGCAGGTCTTCGGCATGGCCGAGGGGCTCGTCAACTACACGCGCCTCGACGACGATCCGGAGACGATCGTCACCACCCAGGGCCGCCCGATCTCCGCCGACGACGAGATCCGCATCGTCGACGACGCCGACGAGGACGTACCCGAAGGCGAGAGCGGCCACCTGCTGACCCGCGGCCCGTACACCATCCGCGGCTACTGGCGGGCGCCCGAGCACAACGCCCGCTCGTTCACCGCCGACGGCTTCTACCGTACGGGCGACATCGTCCGCCGCACCCCGAGCGGCCACCTGGTCGTGGAGGGCCGGGCGAAGGACCAGATCAACCGCGGCGGCGAGAAGATCGCCCCGGAGGAGATCGAGAACATCATCCTCGGCCACCCCTCCGTGCACGACGTGTCCCTGGTCGCCGTCCCCGACGACTACCTCGGTGAACGCACCCTCGCGTACGTGATCCTGCGGGCCGGCGCCGAGCCGCTGAAGTCCGTGGCGGTCAAGAAGTTCGTACGGGAGAAGGGCCTCGCGGCGTACAAGGTCCCCGACCTCGTCGAGTTCGTGACGGCGTTCCCGCAGACCGGCATCGGCAAGATCAGCAAGAAGGACCAGCGGACGATCGCCTCCGCGCCGCAGGCCTGACGCACGCCCCAGGACTGTCGCGCCCCGCGTTCCCGCACCGAAGCGCTCCGTACGCACCACGTCGCGCCACCCGCGCCACCGCACCCCCGAAAGGCCCCCGCTCATGGCTCTCCCCTCCGTCGCCCCGTACCCGATGCCCACCCCCGACGAGCTGCCCGACAACCGCGTCGCGTGGACCGTGGACCCGCAGCGGGCGGTGCTGCTCGTCCACGACCTGCAGAACCACTTCCTCACCGCGTACACCCCCGACACCTCGCCGACCAACGAACTCCTCGCGAACGTCGCCGGGTTGGCGAAGTCGGCGCGCGCCGCGGGCATCCCGGTCATGTACTCCGCGCAGCCCGGCGGCCAGTCCCCGGCCGAGCGCGGTCTCCAGCAGGACTTCTGGGGACCCGGCCTGCCCGACGACGAGCACGCCAAGGCGATCGCGGGTCCTGTCGCACCCGAGCCGGGCGACACCGTGATCACGAAGTGGAAGTACAGCGCGTACGTCCGCACCGATCTGGAGCAGCGGATGCGCGAGGCGGGCCGCGACCAGCTCGTGATCGTCGGCGTGTACGCGAACATCGGTGTACTGATGACGGCGTGCGACGCGTGGATGCGGGACGTGCAGGCGTTCGTCGTCGCGGACGCGGTGGCGGACTTCTCGCGCGAGGACCACGACCAGGCACTGCGCTACGCGGCCGGCCGGTGCGCCGTCGTCACCACCACCGAAGCCGTCAACAACGCCGTCCTGAAGGGGATCTGACGACATGACAGCCACTGGACCCACCGCCCTGACCGTTGCGCAGATACGGGCGGACGTCGCCGACGTGCTGGGCGAGGACCCCGAGGACATACCCGTCGACGAGAACCTGGTCGACTACGGCCTGGACTCGATGCGCATCATGACGCTCGTCGAGCGCTGGCGCCGCGACCACGGCATCACCACGACCTTCGTCGACCTGGCGGAGCAGCCCGCCATCGAGGCCTGGGCACCGCTCCTGGGGGCGGATTCATGACGACGGCTCCCGCCGCCCGTCCGGCGCTGAAGCTGACCGCCGCCCAGTCGGGCATGTGGTTCGCGCAGGCCCTGGATCCGCAGAGCCCGGCACAGAACACCGCCGAGTGCCTGGAGATCCACGGGCCCGTCGATCCCGAGACCTTCGCCAGGACGCTCCGCCAAGTGGTCTCCGAGGCCGACTCGTTGCGCATGCGCATCACCGAAGAGGACGAGGGACCGCAGCAGTCGGAGGTCGAGGACCTCGAACTCCCCCTCCACGTCGGCGATCTGCGGACCGCTGCGGACCCCTCCTCCGAGGCGTACGCGTGGATGCGTGCCGACCTCGCCACGCCCTTCGACCTGGCGGCAGGCCCGCTGTTCGCGCACGCGCTGTTCCGCGTCGCCGACGACCGGTGGCTGTGGTACCAGCGGGTGCACCACATCGTGATGGACGGCTTCGGGTACTCGCTGCTGGCCCGCCGCACCGCCGAGGTGTACACCGCGCTCGCCGCGGGCGAGACCCCGCCGGACAGCCCCTTCGCCCCGCTGTCCGACCTGGTCGAGGAGGACGCCGGATACCGCGTCTCGGAGACGTACGACAAGGACCGCCGGCACTGGGACGGCGCCTTCGCCGACCGCCCGGAGGCCCCGACGCTGGCCGGGCGCACCGCGCTGCCCTCCCGCACCTTCCACCGCCGCAGCGCACACCTCTCGCCCCTCGCCACCGACCGGCTGCGCGAGCTGGCCTCGTCGGTCAAGGCGACCTGGCCCGAGGTGCTGATCGCCGCACAGGCGCTGTACGTGTCCCGGGCCACCCACACGGCCGAGGTCGTGCTCGGCATGCCGATGATGGGCCGGATGGGCTCGGTGGCGCTGCGTGTGCCCGGCATGGTGATGAACGTGCTGCCGCTGCGGCTCACCGTCACCCCCGAGGCGACGTTCGCGGAGCTGACCCGGCAGGTCGTGCTCGGCATCCGGGCCGCCCGCCGCCACCAGCGCTACCGGTACGAGGACATCCGCCGCGACCTGGGGCTGCTCGGCGAGGGCCGCTCGCTGGTCGGCCCGCTCGTCAACATCATGCCGTTCGACTACGAGCTGACCTTCGCGGGCGCCCGCACCGAGGCCCACAACCTCTCCGCGGGCCCGGTCGAGGACCTCACGGTCAACGTCTACGACCGCACCGACGGCTCAGGTCTGCGCATCGACTACGACGGCAACCCGGCCCTGTACGAGCCGGACGAGCTCGCTCTGCACCAGTCCCGCTTCCTGGAGCTCCTGGAGCGCGTCTCCCAGGCGGGCCCGCACACCCCGCTCGCCGCGCACCACATCGCCCGCGAGGCCGAACTCGCCCTGGTGCTCGACGAGTTCAACGCCACCGGCCGTCCCGTGCCTGCCACCACGCTCATCGGCCCGATCGAGGAGCAGGCGGCCCGCACCCCGGACGCCACCGCCCTCGTCTTCGGCGACGAGAAGTTGACGTACGCGCAACTGAACGCCCGCGCCAACCAACTGGCCCACCACCTGGCCGGGCTGGGCGTCCGCCCGGGTGCTCTCGCGGCGGTCGCCGTACCCCGCTCCCTGGACCTGGTGGTCTCGCTCCTCGCCGTCCTCAAGGCCGGTGGCGCATATCTGCCGCTCGACCCGGACTACCCGGCGGACCGCCTCTCCTACATGCTGGCCGACGCCGAGCCCGCGTGTGTGATCGCCGACCGCGCGGACCGGACCCCGGCCACCGGCATCCCGGTCGTCGCCCTCGACCGCCTGGACACGGCCCCGTACCCCACCGGGAACCCGGCTCCGGACCTCACTCCGCAGGACCCGGCCTACGTCATCTACACCTCCGGCTCGACGGGCCGCCCCAAGGGCGTCGTCGTCGGGCACGCGGCGATCGACAACCGGCTGCGCTGGATGCAGCACGAGTACGAAATCGGCTCCGGTGACCGGGTGTTGCAGAAGACGCCGTCCGGGTTCGACGTGTCCGTGTGGGAGTTCTTCTGGGCGCTGCGGGTCGGTGCGACGCTCGTCGTCGCCGAGCCCGGCGGTCACAAGGACCCGACGTACCTGGCCCGGATCATCCGCGAACAGGCCGTCACCGCCTGCCACTTCGTGCCCTCGATGCTCCAGGTGTTCCTCGCCGAACCGGCCGCTTCGGCCTGCACCGGCCTGCGGCACGTGTTCTGCAGCGGCGAGGCGCTCCCCCGCGAGACGGTCCGCGAGTTCGGGCGGATCCTGGGCGGCGGTGTGCCGTTGCACAACCTGTACGGGCCGACCGAGGCCGCCGTCGACGTGACCTACCACCCGTGCGACACGGAAGCCACCGGCCCCGTACCGATCGGCAGGCCGGTGTGGAACACCCGGCTGTACGTCCTGGACGCGGCGCTTCAGCCGTGCCCGCCCGGCGTGGGCGGTGAACTCTTCCTGGCAGGCGTGCAGTTGGCCGACACCTACCTCGGCCGTCCGGCACTGACCGCGTCGCGCTTCGTCGCCGACCCGTACGGTGTCCCCGGCTCCCGCATGTACCGCACGGGCGACCTCGCCCGGTGGACGCGGGACGGCGCGATCGAGTACCTCGGACGCACGGACCACCAGGTGAAGCTGCGCGGTCAGCGCATCGAACTCGGCGAGATCGAGGCCGAGTTGGCGCAGGACCCGACGGTCGGCGCCTCGGGTGTGCTGGTCCGCGAGGACCGCCCCGGCGACCAGCGGCTCGTCGGATACGTGACGCCCGCCGCCGGTGAGTCCGGGGAGGAGGCCCCCGACCCGGAGGCACTGCGCGCCCGGCTGGCCCGTACCCTCCCCGAGCACATGGTGCCGGGCGTGATCCTCGTCCTGGCCGACTTCCCGCTCAGCCCGAACGGGAAGCTGGACCGACGGGCCCTGCCCGCACCGGAGTTCAGCACGACCGCAGAAGGCGGCCGGGTGCCCGCCAACCACCGCGAGGAGACCCTCACCCGGCTCTTCGCGGAGATCCTCGGGGTGCCCAGGGTCGGCGTCGACGACGCGTTCTTCGACCTGGGCGGCACGTCACTGCTCGCGGCGCGGCTGGTGGCCCGGGTGCGGGACACGCTCGGCGCCGAGCTCACCATCGGCACCCTGTTCCAGGCACAGACCCCGGCATCGCTGGCGGCCCAACTGGACGCGGGCAACGCCGAGTCGGACCACGCTCTGGACACCCTGCTGCCGCTGCGGGCGACCGGCGGGCGCACCCCGCTCTTCGCGTTCCATCCGGCGGGCGGCATCAGCTGGTGCTACTCGGGGCTGCTGTCGCGGCTCGACCCGGACCAGCCGGTGTACGGGCTACAGGCCCGCGGTCTGCACGGCGAGGGCCAACTGCCTTCCACCATGGAGGAGATGGCCGCCGAGTACATCGAGGCGCTGCGCAGCGTGCGACCGCACGGCCCGTACCGGCTGCTCGGCTGGTCGGTGGGCGGTGTGCTCGCGCACACGGTCGCGGTGCGGCTCCAGGAGGCGGGCGAGGAGGTCGAGCTGCTCGCCCTGATGGACGCCTACCCGTCCGACCAGTGGCAGGACTCGGCGATCCCGGCCGAGGCCGACGCACTGACGGCACTGCTGCGGATGGCCGGGTACGACCGTACCGACGAGCTGACCCGCGAGGACGTGTTGGCCACCCTGCACCGGGAGGGCAGCGCCCTGGCCGGACTGCCGGACCGCACCCTGTCCTCGGTGGTCGACATCGTGGTCAACAACGCCCGGCTGATGCGGGCCCACACCCACCGGCGTTTCGACGGCGACCTGCTGTTCTTCACGGCCGCCGCGCCGCGCGCGGAGCACTGGCTGACGCCGGACGCCTGGGCGCCGTACGCCGGAGGGCTCGACAATCACGAACTGGACTGTCTGCACCCGGAGTTGACGCAGCCCGGCCCGCTCGACGAGGTCTGTGCCGTGCTCGCCGCCCGCCTCAAGGAGTTGGACCACTCATGACGACGTCGCCCTTCGACGCCCCCGAGGCGGAGACGGCCGCCCGGCCGACCCACCTCCTCCTGCGGAACGGCCAGGGAGCGCACTCGCTGTGGCCCGTGTTCCGCGAGGTGCCCGAGGGGTGGGAGACGGTGCACGGTCCGGCCACGTACGGCCAGTGCGTGGCGTACCTCCAGGAGCCGCCTGCGTAACGGGCGAGGGGGCTGCCCCGCGGGCGGCCCCCTCCCCTGCTCCTCCAGCGACTCCACGAGTCCTACTTCAGCAACTCCACGAGTCCGTCGGCCAGTTCGGTGCGCCAGCACAGGTAGTCGTGCCCGCCGTTGTACTCCCGGTACGCGGCGTCGTCGTACCCCTTCTCCTCCAGGGTGTCGCGCAGCCGGCGCGCGGCGGGCAGCGCGACCCACTCCTGCTCGCCCACCGAGAGCCAGAAGCGTACGGGCAGCCGCTCGGCGGCGGCGATCCGCCCGGTCAGCCACTCGGAGCTCTCCAGGTCGGGCCCGTCCGGCCACCAGAAGGAACCGGACTGCGCGAGCACCCGGCCGAACCGCTGCGGCGCGCACACCGCGGCGTACGCGGCGGTGAGACCGCCCAGGCTCTGCCCCGCCACGACGGTCCGTGCCGGGTCGGCCGTCAGTGACAGCCGCTCCCCCGCCCACGGCAGCAGTTCGTGCTCCAGGAAGCCGACGAAGCTTTCGTTGCAGGCGAGTTCGGCCCACCGCTGGTCCGCGCCCACCGACTCGGGGAGCAGTGCGACGAGCGGCGGGATCCGGCCGTCGGCGACGAGGTTGTCG
Organism: Streptomyces sp. NPDC054863; assembly: GCF_053610825.1. NCBI lineage: Bacteria > Bacillati > Actinomycetota > Actinomycetes > Kitasatosporales > Streptomycetaceae > Streptomyces > Streptomyces sp. NPDC054863. Next base: position 10,286 of record NZ_JBSGZD010000005.1, read on the forward strand.
AGCAGCGCCGCGACGTCGAGCCCCGGCTGCCACATCTCGCCGTCCATCAGCACCAGGACGGGCAGGTCGCGCCCGCCGCCCGGCGGCTCGTACACATGCACCCGGCGCTCGTTGCCGAGCAGCTCGCTGTGGACGGTGTGCTCGCTGACGGTGCCCCGCGGGACGCCGTCGCGCCGCTGCCAGTCCGCGCCGTGCGGGGCGTGCGGCAGCTCCACGTACGAGACGGGGTCGCCTCCCCAACGACGGGTCAGCGTGCGAGGGTTGAGCGGGTCCCCCTGCTGGCTGCCCCGCAGCCAGGGCCAGTACCCGTCCCCCTCGGGACCGTCTCCCCCGTCCACGCAGAAGCTGTACGTGGCCCGCCAGTCGGCGCGCATCCGCACCGACCAGTGCCAGATGTCCGTACCCGGCACCCGCTCCATCAGGTTGCGGGACATGTCGCGCGGGTCGACGATCTTGTTCGGCAGGACGAGGACGGCCCGGGTCGGCTCCGTCCCCCGCCACAGGAAGGTGACCACCCGGTGCTCGGGATCCCCCGCCGGATCGGGCTCCACCACCGGCGAGCCACCGGCCCGCCGTACCGCCCCCCAGAAGTCACCCTCCGCGAGGGCCCGCGCCACCCATGCACTGTCCGCACGCTCCACGGGCTGCGGCCGGGCGATGCGGGGCGGCCGGCGGGTCGTCCCGACGGGCGGCGGGGCGGTCAGCGGCATGGGGGCCTCCTGCGATCACTTCGACAGCAACATCACCAAATAAGGTTCACCTTACTTGGGGTCGCCGCGGCACCCCTCACACCCCCTTGACCAGGTCGCTCAGGGTCCGCGCCGGGGCGTGTCCCGTCCGCTCCCTCCGCATGACGTCCCTGGCCAGGGCCACCAGCTCCTCGGGCGTGAGGTCGTCGAGGGTGCGCGCGAAGGACTCGATGAGGTCGGCCGCGGTCCCGGCCAGGGCGGTGTCGTCGAGGGGGCGCGCGGGCAGATCGACACCTTCCGCCGCCAGGATCGCCTGCGTCAGCGCGTACAGCTGCGCGGTGCCGGCCTCACGCACCGTGAGCGAGAGGTGTACGGACGGCCCGTCGCCCACCGCGCTCGCGGCGTGCGCGAAGCCGCGCGGCACGTACAGCACCTCGCCGGGGCGCAGGACCGTGTCCAGCAGGACCGGCCCCGGATCGCCCTCCGCCCGCTCCGGCTGCCAGTTCCCGTCGGCCGCCGGTCCTCCGTACACCTGCCAGCGCTTCTCGCCGTGCAGTTGTACCGCCAGTACGTCGGCGTCGTCGCGGTGCACGGGGCGGCCCCGGGTGCCGGGCGGGGTGAGGAAGCAGAACGCCTCCACCTGCCGGCCGAACCGCTCGGCGAGAGCGTCGGCGAGGTCCCGGACCCCGGCGTGCCACTGGTCGACGTACCGGAACAGCAGGGTGGCCCGCTCCTCGTGGATCAGCCGGCGCACCGCCCCCGCGTCGACGTATCCGTCGGCGATCTCGCCGAGCACGACGCGCGGTGCGCAGAACTGCTGCGCCGGTACGGTCGCGTGCTCGTGGACGAGCTGGGCGTACGGGGCGGTGAGCAGGCCGGCGTCGAGCACGCCGTCCAGTGCCTCGACGGTCAGGACGTCGAGCGGCGGGTCGTCGGGGCGGAGCACCACGGGTGCTTTCCGCCAGTGCCGGGCGAAGAAGGCTTCCTCGTCGCCGACGCATCGTGCGAGCCAGTCCATGCGTTCTTGGTCCCGTTCTCTCTCAGGCCGTCGGTCGGCTGCTGTGCGCCGACGGCCGTGCGCCGTCGACCAGTTCGTGCGGGTCGACCTTCGCCAGCCGTTCCCTGAGGTGATCGAGGAGGCCGGCTGCGGCGGTGTGCAGGGCCGCGTCGTCGAGCGGCCGGCCGGGCAGGGTGAGGCCCTCGGCGAGCCGCTCCAGCAGGGCCTCGCGCAGGTGCTCGGTGCCCGCCTCGCGTACGACCACCGTGAGGTGCGCCGACGGTGCGCCGTCCGCCGCTTCGGCGGTGTGCGCGAACCCCCGCGGTACGTACAGCACTTGGCCCGTCCGCAGGACGGTGTCGAGGACGGGCGGCCCCGGTTCGTCCTCGCGGACCGGCTGCCAGTGGCCGTCGGACGGCCCCGCGTACACCTGCCAGTGCTTGGCGCCGCCGAGCTGGAGGGCGAAGAGGTCGCCGTCGTCGCGGTGCACGGGGCCGCGGCGGCCGGGCTGCGAGAAGAAGTAGAACGCCTCGACCAGCCTGCCGAGCCTGGCCGCGAAGTCGTCGGTGAGCGCCCGGACCCGGGGCTGCCACTGGTTGATGTACCGCAGTTGCAGGGTGGCGTGCTCGCTGTCGATGAGGTCGCGGACCGCCGTTGCGTCGACGTACCCGTCGACGGACTTCCCCGTGACGGTCCGGGGCGGGCAGAACCGCTCGTCGGGGATCTGGCCCTGTGCGGTGTAGAGGCCCGCGTACGGCACGCGCAGCAGACCGGCGTCGAGGACGGCGTCCAGGTCGGCCGCCGTGAACACGTCGAGCGGCGGGTCGGCCGGCCGCAGCAGGGCCGGTTCCTTCCGCCAGTACGAGGAGAGGAGCGCGTCCGCGTCGGGCACACACCGTTCGAACCAGTCCATGGCCCGCCTTTCGTCTTGCGCTTCGCCTTGCATCGCCCTGTGCCGGAGTTCCGTCGCGGGTGGGGAACCGCCCGGCACCGGCGGTCCCCCACTCACGGCAGCGTCAGATCACGTCCGGGTAGCAGGCCCCGCACCCGGCCACCACGCTCTGCTGGGTGGCCGGGCCCGACGACTGGGCGACGGCGTTGGGCGCGAAGATCGCTCCGCCGACGACCGCCGCGGCGGCCACGGAGAGCGCGGCCCGCTTGGAGACGAGCGCGCGCCGGGTGGCGGCGGTGCTGCGCGCGGAGGCGGTCGACTGGGAAACGTGCATGGGGAACTCCCTTGGTGGGGGTGTGGGTCGAGGTCCCGGATCCGGGGCCCGCCCTCATGATCAACACCCTTCCGGGATGCCGGGAAGCTCCCCTGATGCCTTCCATACGGCAGCGCGCGTGCCTTGACGGTTCCGCTACGCCCCGGCCACGACCAGGTAGTGTCATGCCCCGCACAAGTGGGAAGGGAAGGGGCGTCGTTGATGAGCAGAGCCGACCGTTCGGCCGGGTCCGAGGAACAGGACGGGTCCGGGGGACGGGGCGCGCCCGGCATCGGACGGCGCCGTTTCCTCGGTTACGTCCTGGCAGGTCCCACCCTGGTGACCGCCGCCGAGATCGGCTCCGCGCCGGAGGCCTCGGCGAAGGTGGCTGCCGCCAAGGGTCCGGCGGCGGAGATCCCGTCCGGAGACATCACCGATCTCGTCGACCTCAACGACGTGCTGACCCTGGCGGCCCTCCCCACCTCGAACCTGATCAGGATCGAGGTCGACAAGGACGGCACCGTCTCGTTCGCGCTGCCACGCGCCGAGGTCGGGCAGGGCATCACCACGTCGACGGCCATGCTGATCGCCGAGGAGATGGACGTACCGCTGGCGCAGGTACGGGTCACGCTGGCCGACGCACGGCCGGAGCTGGCGTTCAATCAGTTCACCGGTGCGTCCAACACGACCATCGCGACCTTCACCCCGGTCCGCGTCGCCGCCGCCGTCGCCCGTGGCCGGCTCCTCGACGCGGCGGCGGTCGCGCTCGGCGCGGCGGTCACCGACCTCACGCTGAAGGCCGGTGTCGTCACCGACCTCGTCGGCGGGAGCATCGGCATCGGCGCCCTCGCCGAGAAGGCCGCGAGCGCCGCGCCGCGGCGGATGTCCGTGGAGCTCAAGGAGCGCGGCGAGTTCACCGTCATCGGCACGCCGCAGAGCCGCATCGACGCGCTCGCCGCCGTCACGGGGCGCAAGAAGTTCGCGATGGACCTCGCCGTGCCGGACGCCCTGCCGACCATGGTGTGCCGCCCGCCGACGATCAACGGCAAGGTCGGCTCCGTCACCAACCTCGAACAGGTCCGCGCCATGCCGGGCGTCACCGACGTCGTGACGGTCTCCACCGGGGTGGCGGTGCGGGCCAGGACCTTCGGCCGCTGCATCGACGCCGTGCGCGCCCTCCAGGTGTCGTGGAAGGCGGGCACGGCGGAGGGCAAGTCCGACGAGTCCGTACGGGAGGAACTGCGGCGGGCGGAGCTGCCGATGGGGCTCCCGGCACTGACTCCGTCGGTGGAGGCCACGTTCACCTTCGCCTTCCGCAGCAACAGCGCGCTGGAGACCAACTGCGCGATCGCCGACGTGCGCAGCGACCGCGCGGAGATCTGGTCGGGGCTGAAGGCGCCGATCGTCGCCAAGGCCGCCATCGCCGCCCGGCTCGGCATGCTCCCGGGCGCGGTCACCGTGCACGTCATCGAGGGCGGCGGCTCCTTCGGGCGCAAGCTCTTCTTCGACGCCGCGCTCGAAGCCGCCGAGATCTCGCAGAAGATGCGCAAGCCCGTCAAGCTCATGTGGCACCGGGCCGACGACTCCCGCCAGGGGCGCACCCACCCCATGGCGACCTCGCGCGTGCGCGCCGCGTACCTCGGCTCCACCGTGCTCAGCTACAAGCAGCGGCACACCAGCGTCGCCACCGACCTCAGTCACGGGCTCGGCGAGGTCTTCACCGCGCTGGCCGCGAAGCTGCCGGTGGGCGACATCGGCTTCTCCGAGACGTTCTTCCAGCTCAGCCAGAACATGCCGTACAACGTCGGCGTCCACACCAGGCTGCTCAGCGAGACCGACAAGGGCTTCAACACGGGCAGCATGCGGGGCGTCTACTCCCCCGACGTGGTCTGCGCCCGGGAGCTGATCGTCGACGCGCTCGCCTCGAAGATGGGCAAGGACCCCTTCCGGTTCCGCCACGACCTCCTGCGCGACGCCCGCGCCCGTGCGGTGCTCGACAAGGTCGCCGAGGCCGGGAAGTGGGGTGCGGCGATGCCGCCCGGCACCGCGCAGGGCATCGCCTTCCACTCCGAGTACCACTCGGCCTGCGCGGTACTGGTGGAGATCGACTGCCGCCCGGAGACCGTGAACCGGCCGATCCGGGACGGTGTCGCCGGGCCCCGGATCACCAGGGCCGTCTGCGCCGTGGACGTCGGGCTCTGCGTCAATCCGCGCGGTCTTGAGGCCCAGATGATGGGCGGTCTCATGGACGGGATCGCACAGACGCTGACCTCCAGCCTGCATCTGCGCGACGGGCACTTCCTGGAAGCCAGTTGGGACAACTACTTCTACACCCGGCAGTGGAACACTCCGCCGGAGCTCGACATCATCGTCATGCCCACGACCACCGGCAAGCCCGGCGGCGCGGGAGAGCTGGCCGTCGCCGCGTCGGCGGCGGCGGTGGCCTGCGCCTACGGCCGGGCCACGGGCACCATGCCGACCAGCTTCCCGATCAACCACGCCGCCCTTTCCTTCGAGCCCAAGCCGACCGTTCCGCCCGTACCCGCATCCCCGACGGACGGCATGGAGCATGTCCGCTAGAGCCAGCATCAGAACCAGGAGTTTCCGTGCCTGAGTACACGTTCCGCGTCAACGGGGAGCAGATCACCGTCGAAGTCGACGGCGACGAACGGCTGTTGTGGGTGCTGCGCGACATCCTCGGCATCACCGGGCCGAAGTACGGCTGCGGCATCAACGTCTGCAAGGCCTGCACCAGCCATGTCAACGGCAAGGCCGCCAACCCCTGCGCGATCCCCGTCAAGGCCCTGCGGCCGACCGACGAGGTCACCACCATCGAGGGCCTGGCGGACACCGTCGGCGCCGACCTGCACCCGATGCAGCAGGCCTGGCTCGACGAGGACGTGGCCCAGTGCGGCTACTGCCAGCCCGGCCAGATCATGGCCGCCGTCGCCCTGGTCCGCCGGGTCAAGGAGGAGGGCCGCCAGGTCACCGAGGCCGACCTGGACGGCATCCGCAACATCTGCCGCTGCGGTACGTACTTCCGCATCCGCGAGGCGATCAAGGCGGGTGCCGAGCGCATGTGAGGCCCCGGCAGAGGCCGGGAACTCAGCCGAAGCGCTCGATCCTGATCCGGTCCACGGGCTGGCCGAGCCCGACGAGGAGCCGTGAGGCGTGCTCGGCGAAGGCGTTGGAGCCGCAGACGTACGCCTCCCACTCCTGGTCCATGTGCGGAGCCAGGTGCCCGGCCGTGAGCCGGCCGCCGCCGGGGGTGCGGGTGAAGACGGGCGTGGTCTCGGCCCCGTACTCCTCGGCGTAGATCAGGTCCTCGGGCGTCCGCGCGGACACGATCAGCCGCAGCGGCACGGTGAGAGCGCGCAGCCGGTGGTGGCGCACCATCGACATCAGCGGTACGACGCCGGAGCCCGCGCCGACGAGCAGCGCCGGGCGGTCGCCGGGCCAGGCGAAGAAGCCGCTGAGGGGACCGCGCACCTCGAAGACGTCGCCGGGGCGGGCGACGGTGTGCAGGTGCCCGGAGACCTCGCCTCCGTCGACGTGGTCCAGGGTCAGTTCGATGTGGCCGGGGTCGTCGGGGGCGGAGGCGATCGAGTAGTGGCGCTGGGCCACGTACCCGTCGGCGGCCGTCAGGCGCAGCATGAGGTGCTGGCCGGGGAGGTGGCCCTGCCAGCCGGGGACCGCGAGGCGGAAGGTGGCGGCGTGCGGGGTCTCGCGGCGGATCCCGGTCAGGGTCGCGCTCTGCCAGGTGGCGGCGGCCCGGTTGCTGACGGCGATGCGGCCGGGGACGGCGAAGCGGGTGGGGGGTGTGAATGTCTCAGTCACCGGAGTAGCGCTGCTCTTCCCAGGGGTTGCCGCGGTGGTGGTAGCCGTTCTGCTCCCAGAAGCCGGGTGCGTCGTGGTCGAGGAGGGTGATTCCCGCGATCCACTTGGCGCTCTTCCAGAAGTACAGGTGGGGCACGATCAGGCGGGCCGGGCCGCCGTGTTCGGCCGGGAGCGGCGCGCCGTCGTACTCCCAGACGATCCAGGCCCGGCCACCGGTCAGGTCCTCCAGGGGGAGGTTGGAGGTGTAGCCGGTGTGGGAGTACGCCACCGCGTGGGTGGCGGTGGGCAGCGGCCCCGCGGCGTCGAGGAAGGTGTCGAGGGACACCCCGCCGAAACGGACGCCGAACTTCGACCAGCTGGTGACGCAGTGGATGTCGCCCTCGTAGGAGGACTCGGGCAGTGCGTGCGCCTCGTCCCAGGACCAGGTCCGCGGGCTCTCGACGAGGCCTTCGACACGGAACGACCAGTCGGCGGGCGTCAGTTCGGGGGTCACCTCGGCGGAGAGGACCGGCCAGGAGTCGCGCGCGTCGTACTGGCCCGGCGGCAGCCGCGGGTCCCGGTCGGCGGCGCGGGCCCGGCCGGTGAATCCGCGAGTGGCGGCGGTCATGCCAGGGCCTCCAGTTCGGCCCGTACGGCCGCCTCGTCGAGGGTCAGCAGGACGCGGTCGCGCATCAGCACCCGGCCGTCGACGACGGTGTCCCGTACGTCCGAGGACTGTGCGGCGTAGGCGAGCATCGCGTACGGGTCGTGCCGCGGGGTGAGGTGCGGGCTCCGGGTGTCGAGGACGATCAGGTCCGCGCGCTTGCCCGGTTCCAGCGAACCGAGCCGGTCGGCGAGTCCGAGCGCGCGGGCGCCCTCCACGGTGGCCATGCGGACGGCCTGCTCGGCGCTGACGGCGGTCGGGTCGCCGCCCGCCTTGTGGACGAGGGCGGCCTGGCGGATCGCGCCCATCAGGTCGAGGGTGTTGGAGCTGACCGCGCCGTCGGTGCCCAGGCCCACGGTGACGCCCGCGTCGAGGAGGGCGGGGACGGGGGAAATGCCGCAGCCCAGCTTGAGGTTGGACACCGGGCAGTGGGCGGTGGAGGTTCCGGTGCGGGCGAGCGCCGCGATCTCGTCGGCGGTGAGGTCCACCGCGTGGGCGAGCAGCACGTCCGGGCCCAGCAGACCGAGGGATTCGAGGAGCTCGACGGGCCGCTTGCCGTAGCGCTCGGAGACCGTCGCGACCTCGCCGGCGTTCTCGGAGGCGTGGATGTGGACGAGCGCGCCGAACTCGCGGGCCAGCGCGAAGATGTCGACGAGCTGCTCGGGGGCGAGGGTGTAGGCGGAGTGCGCGAAGACCACCGGGCGGGAGCCGGGGGCGGGGGTGTACGACTCCAGGCTGCGGCGGGCCCAGCCGAGCCGGTCGGCGTACGCGCGGCCGTCCGGCGGTCCCGGGACGTCCATGAAGGTCGGCCCGGCGTGCAGTCGCCAGCCCGCGTCGCGCGCGGCCTGTTCGGCGGCCTCGTGGAACCAGTACATGTCGAGGGCCGAGGTCACCCCTGCCCTTACGGACTCCGCGACGGCGAGGCGTACGGCGGCGGCGACGTTGCCGGGGTTGAGCTGCGCGGCCTCGGCGGGGATCACCCTGGCCAGGAATTCCTGGAGGTCCACGTCGTCGGCCGCACCCCGGAAGAGGGTCATCGCCAGGTGGGTGTGCGTGTTGATCAGCCCGGGGAGGACCAGGCAGCCGCGCGCGTCGATCGTCCGGGCGGCCTCCTGCGGCAGGTCCGTGCCGACGGTGACGATCTCGCCGTCGCGGATCGCGACCGAGCCTTCGCGCAGGACGGTGCCGGACGCGTCCATGGTGAGGACCTCGCCGCCGTGGACCAGGAGGTCGATGCGGTCGTCCTTCCCGACGGGGCCGCTCATCGGTCGCCCTCCGCTTCCGCCAGCAGCCGCAGCGCCTCCAGCGCGACGACGCTGCCGCGCGCGACGCCCTCGGCGACGACGTCGCGGTGCGGGTCGTAGCCGCCGGTGGCCTCCTCGTCGGCGAGTTCGTCGGCGTTGACGCCGTCGATGACCAGCACGCCGCCCGCGACCAGGCCGCGGGTGGAGGCCAGGACCAGGAGCGCGGAGAGTTCCATCTCGATCGCGGCGATCCCGGCGCGCGTGTACGCGTCGACGGGCAGCTCGACGAAGCCCGGCTGGAAGGCGGCCCGGGTCCACACCACACCGCGGTGGTAGGGGGCGGCTGCCTCGCGGGCGGCCCGCTGGAGGGCGAGGACGCTCTCGGGGGACGCGAAGGCGGGGTACTCGGGCGGCAGGAGCTGCTGCGTCACGCCGTCGTCGCGCACGGCCGCCTCGGCGATGACCAGGTCGCCGTCGTGGATGCCGGAGGCGATGGCGCCCGCCGTGCCGAGCCTCAGGATCGTCCGGGTGCCGGCGTCGGCGAGTTCCTGGAAGAGGAGGATCGCGCCGGAGCCGCCGACGCCGTGCGAGGCGACGGTGACCGGGGTGCCCTTCCACGTACCGGTGAAGGTGCGGTACTCGCGGTGGTGGGCGACCTCCTCGGGGTTCTCCAGGAGCTCCGCGACGGCCGCCGCGCGGGCCGGGTCGCCGACCACGATCGCGTGCGGGGGCAGGCCGGTGCGGGGGATGCGGGTGATGGGCAGCAGGTCCTGCGTCATGCTTCGGACACTCCGGCGTGGGGTGGGACAGGGACGGCGGTACGGGCTCGGGTACGGCGGCGGCGCTCGGCCGTCGTGAGGAACAGTGCGATCAGCGTAACGACGTACGGCGCGGCGTCGGTGGCCTGCTGGGGCAGACCGAGGCCCTGGAGGCGGAATCCGGCGGCCTCGGCGATGCCGAAGAGCAGGCCCGCGAGGAGTACTCCGACGGGCATGGCGCGGCCGAGCATCACGGCGACGACGGCGATCCAGCCTCGCCCCGCCGTCATGTCCTCGGTGAACAACGTCACACTGCCCAGTGCCAGTTGTGCGCCCGCGAGACCGCACAGCACGCCCGAGAGGAGCACCGCCCCGTACTTGTACCTCGCGGGGCTCACTCCGAGGGTCGCTGCGGCTTCCGGGCTCTCGCCGACCCCGCGCAGCCGCAGGCCCCACGGGTGGCGGGACAGGAGGACGGCGGCGACGGCGACCGTGATCCACGAGAGGTAGGTGAGGCCGGTGTGCCCGGAGAGTGCGGGCCCCAGGAAGGGAACGTCCTGGACGACGGGTATGTCGATCGAGCCGAGGCCCTTCAGCCCGGGGTCGTCGAAGGTGCCCTGGACGCCGAAGGCCGTCCGGAGCAGGAACCCGGTGAGGCCGACGGCGAGGAGGTTCATCGCCACGCCCAGGACCACGGCGTCGCCCTTGAAGGTGACCGTTCCCGCGGCCAGGATCAGCGAGTACGCGGCTGCGGCGAGGGCCGCGACCAGGACGCCGAGCCAGGGTGAGCCGGTGAACCAGCTGACGGTGACCGCGGTGAAGCAGCCCATCAGCATGGTGCCTTCGAGGGCGATGTTGAACACGCCGGCCCGCTCGCAGACCGCCCCGCCGAGAGCGGCCAGGAGGATCGGGGTGAGGGCGCCGAGTGCGGCGAGGAGGAGGTCGGAGTCGAAGAACATCAGACGCTCTCCTTCTGTGCGTGGGGCTGAGCGTCGGGGTGTGGGCCGGGGGCCTCCGGCGCGGCGGGGGCCGGGACGGGAGTGGTGGTCCTGCGCCGCTTGAGGGTGAACCTGGCCGCCAGGAAGACGATCACGATCGCCTGGAGGATCCCGGTGAGCTCGCTCGGCACCTCGGTGACCCGCTCCATGTTCAGCCCGCCGACCTTGAGCGCCGCGAAGAACAGCGCGGCGAGCACCGTCCCGACCGGCGCCGCCGAAGCGAGCAGCGCCGCCATCAGACCGGTCCAGGTGTCTCCCGCGGAGGTGAGCGCGCCGTCGGTGAAGCGGTACGGGAAGGCCAGCACGCCGACCGCGCCGACCAGCCCGGCGACCGCGCCGGACACGGCGAGGAGGCGCACCGTGAGCCGGGGCCCGTCGATGCCCGCGTAGGCGGAGAAGCGGCTGTTGAGGCCGGTCATCCGGATCTCGTAGCCGGTGGAGGTGCGGGCGTCGACGAAGCGGTACGCGACGGCCACGGCCGCGACGAGCAGCAGGCCGAGGGTCACCGTCGACGTGCCGAACTCGGGCAGGGCGACCCCTTCGGGGAGCTGCCGGGTCTGCGGGAGGCCGGAGGCGGGGTCCTTGAGGGGGTAGCGGGCCAGGTAGGAGGCGAGGGAGACCGCCGGGTAGCTCAGCAGCAGGCTGCTGATCAGCAGCGGCACCCCGAAGCGGTTCTGGCACAGGGCGGCCAGCGCCGCGTAGGCCGCGCCCGCGGCCATGCCCGCGAGCAGGCAGAGCAGTACGGTCAGCGGGGCGGGCAGCGGCGAGTACAGGCCGACGACCGCCGCGGTGATGCCGCCGAGCACCAACTGGCCCTCGCCGCCGAGGTTGAGGAGTCCGGCCCGCAGCGGAATCGCGATCGCCACGGCGAGTCCGACCACGCTGGTCGCGCTCGCGAGCGTCGAGCCGATGCCGTCGGGCCCGAACGCGCCGCCGAGGATCGCGCCGTACGCCGTGAAGGGGTCGGATCCGGTGGCGAGCAGGAAGACCGTGCCGACGACGAGCGCGCCGAGCACGGAGAGGAGCACGGGGGAACGCAGTGCTCGGCCCGGTGTACGGGTGCTCACGTCAACTCACCGTCTTACTGGTACTGGTACTGGTACTGGGTTCGCTGGACGCCGTGCCGCCGGCCATCGCGAGGCCGAGGGTGCGTTCGTCGGCCGCCTCCCGGTCGTACTCGGCGGCGATCCGGCCCTCGTACATGACCAGGACCCGGTCGGACAGGCCGCGGATCTCGCTGAGTTCGGCGGAGACGAGCAGCACCGCGTGACCGGCGTCGCGGTGGGCGACGAGTTCGCGGTGGATGTTCTCGATCGCGCCGATGTCCACTCCCCTGGTGGGCTGCTCGACGATCAACAGCGGTGCGTCGTGGGCGAGTTCACGCCCGATGACGAGTTTCTGGAGGTTGCCGCCGGACAGGGAGCCCGCCGCCGCGTCGGGCGAGGACGCCTTGATGCCGAAGCGGTCGATCAGCTTCAGCGCGTGCGCGCGGACGGCCGCCCGCGGCAGCAGGCCGCGCCGGGAGAGCCGCGGCGTGCGGTGGTGGCCCATGGCGAGGTTCTCGGCGATCGAGGCGGTGGGTGCGGTGCCCACTTCGCCCCGGTCCTCGGGGACGTAGGCGAGCCCGGCCGCGCGCCGTCCGGCGGCGCTCGCCCGGGTCACGTAGGTGCCCGCGATCTGGACCTGGCCCGCGTCGGCGGGCCGCAGCCCGGCGAGGGCCTCGACGAGCTCGCTCTGGCCGTTTCCCGCGACGCCCGCGATGCCGACGATCTCCCCGGCCCGTACGGACAGGGAGACGTCGTGCACGCCGGGCAGGCTCAGGCCCTGCACGGACAGCACCTCGTCGGCGGCCGTCCCGCCGGGGTGGATGCGGTCGAGTGCGACCTCGCGCCCGGTCATCGCGGCGGCGATGTCCTCGGCCGTGGTGTCGGCGGTGCGCAGCCGGGCGGCGACCCGGCCGTCGCGCAGCACGGTGACGTGGTCGGAGCCCTCCAGGACCTCGCGCAGCTTGTGCGTGACGAGGAGCACGGTGCGGCCCTCGTCGGCGAGCGAGCGCAGGACCGCGAAGAGGGAGTCCGCCTCGGCGGGGGTGAGGACGGCGGTCGGCTCGTCCAGGATCAGTACCTGCGCACCGCGGTGCAGGAGTTTGAGGATCTCCACCCGCTGGCGTACGCCGACGGGCAGGTCGCCGACCTTGGCGTCCGGGTCGACGTCCAGGCCGTGCGCGGCGGCGAGCTCTGCCGTACGGCGCCGGGCGGCGGCCCTGTCCACCAGGCCGAAGCGGCGCGGCTCGGCCCGGTAGACCACGTTCTCGGCGACCGTCAGCGACGGGAACAGCTTGAAGCTCTGGTGCACCATGCCGAGCCCGGCCTCGATCGCCCGGCTCGGGTCGGCGAAGGTCACCTCGCGTCCTTCGAGCCGGATGCTGCCGGAGTCCGGGTGCTGGAGTCCGTACAGGATCGACATGAGGGTCGACTTGCCCGCACCGTTCTCGCCCATCAGGGCGTGGATCTCGCCGCGCCGGACGGTGAGGTCGACGGAGTCGTTGGCGAGGACGCCGGGAAACGCCTTGACGATCCCTCTCATCTCGACGGCGGGGACAAAGGGTCCGGCGGGGACGGCAGGGACGGGCTCTTGAGCCGTCCCCGCATTGCCCTCCACGGACTGCGGAGTCTTGGGCCGCGGGGTCTTGGGCCGCGGGACGTCAGGCTGCGGGGTCATCGATCTTCAGCTTCCCGGAGACGATCTGCTCGCGCAGCGCCTTGACCTTCAGAATCACGTCGGGGTTCTCGGCGATGACGCAGCCGGACTTCTCCAGGCCGCTCTCCAGGCCGGTCAGGCTCATGCCGCCTTCCTTGAGCCCGTAGGAGATGCCGTGGCCGGTGTCGCCCTTGAGGATCGAGTCGATGCCCTTCTCGATGGCGACGTCGGTCTTCTTGATGACGTTGTCGACGACGGCGCCCTTGGCGGCCGGGCACTGGTTGGCGTCCACCCCGTAGGCGAACGCACCCTTGGCCTTCGCTGCCTCGAAGATGCCGTAGTTGCCGGCGGCTGCGGCGGCCATGATGTGGTCGGCGCCGCTGGAGATCAGCGAACTGGCCTGCGCCTTGGCGCGGGCGGAGTCGGCGAACGGCTTGTCACCGCCGACGTAGCGCGTCGAGGCCGTGGTCTTCGGGGAGGTCTTCTTCGCCCCCTCCTCGAACGCGTCGCTGTAGCGGTGCACCGACGGGCTGTCCTCCGCGTCCACCGAGCCGACCTCGCCGCTCCTGGTCAGCAGCCCCGCCTCCGCACCCGCCAGATAGGCGGCCTCCTGCTCGCGGAAGGTCGCGCAGGTCACGTTGGGGAACTTCTTGAGGGTGCAGGTGTCGACCAGCAGGAACTGCTGCTCGGGGTGCGACGTGGCCTGCTGGGCCGCGAGGTCCGCGAATTCGTAGCCGACCATCACCACGACGTCCGGCTTGTCGTTCACGGCGGCGGTGATGTTCTGCGTACGGGCGGAGGGGTCTGCGGACTCGTAGGTCTTCGAGGTTCCCTTGTGGGTCTTCGCCGCTGCCTTGATGCCCTGGACGGAGAGCTTGAGGAAGTCGTTCTGGGCGACGGGGTCCGGGGTGACCAGCACGAAGGACTTGCCGTCGGCCGACGCGGCCCCACCGTCGGTCTTCGTCGCGGAGGCGTTGCAGGCGGTCGCCAGCAGCACGGCGCCGGAGGCGAGGGCGGTGGCCCGGAGCGTGGTGGCCCGGAAGGTCGCGGTACGTATTCGCTTCAGCATGGTGAATCGCCTAACGGGCGGGCCTGGCACGGAACGCGCGCCCAGGCGGCAGCGGAGAGGAGAGAGACGAACACATCGAGGGGGTGCGGGGGCAGGACAGTAGCACCGGTGTAGGGCACCGCTAAGTAGCCGTCCGCATACTGATACAACCGTCTCAAAAGTCATTCCCGCAGCTCAAGTACCGTGTGCACACTGCCTCTAGGCCCCGAACCGCTCAGGAGACGCCCGTGTCCCAGCCCGTTTCCCAGCCCGCGCCCCAGCCCCTCACCACGACCGCGGCCACGCCTGCGGCCCCGTCTGCCGAACTCCGTGCCGTCGAGTGGTCCGGAGACCACTTGCGCCTCATCGACCAGACCGTCCTCCCGCAACACTTCGCTTACGTCGAGATCCGCGATACGGCCCAACTCGTGGACGCCATCGTCCGGTTGGTGGTCCGCGGCGCTCCCGCGATCGGCGCGGCCGGTGCCTACGGGGTGGCTCTCGCCATGATCGAGGGCGAGCGCGAGGGCTGGTCCCGCGAGCAGGTCCTGGCCGCGGTCCACCGCGTCCACGAGGCACGCCCGACCGCGGTGAACCTCGCGGTCTGCGTGGACCGCGTCCTCGCGCACCTCGACGCCGGGCTGCCCGCCGTCCTGGCCGAGGCCGCCGCGATCCAGCGCGAGGACATCCGGGCCAACAGGGACATGGGCGCATTCGGCGCCGACTGGCTCCTGAAGCGCACCGGGCTGACCCGCCCGCTGCGCATCCTCACCCACTGCAACACCGGCGCGCTGGCCACCGCGGGCTGGGGCACCGCGCTCGGCGTCATCCGTGAACTCCACTCCCGCGGCCTGGTCGAGCTCGTCTACGCCGACGAGACCCGCCCCCTGCTCCAGGGCTCCCGGCTCACCGCCTGGGAACTCGACTACGAGGGCATCCCGCACCGCGTCCAGGTCGACGGCGCCGCCGCGGGCACCATCCTGCGCGGCGAGGTGGACGCGGCCGTGGTCGGCGCCGACCGCATCGCGGCCAACGGCGACACCGCCAACAAGGTCGGCACCGTGGGCGTGGCGCTGGCCTGCGCGGACGCCGGGATCCCGTTCCTGGTGGCCGCCCCCACCACCACCGTCGACGTCGCCACCGCGTCCGGCGACGGCATCCACATCGAACTCCGGGACGGGGACGAGGTGGTGAGCCACGGCGGCATCCGCACCGCGCCGCCCGCCACCCAGGGCCACAACCCGGCCTTCGACGTCACCCCGGGACGCCTGGTCACCGCCCTCGTCACCGAACGCGGCGTGCTCGACTTCGGCGCGGGCGAACTGCCGGGCACGCACCTGGCGTGACGGGCGCCCGGCTGTCGGTCGGCCGTCGGCCGACTACCGGTTCCGGTCCGCCAGCGTGAGTTCGAGGAGCCACTCGACGACCTCGGTGTGGTGGCGGGCCTGGCGGGCGTCCGCACCCCACACGTACAGACCGTGCCCGGCGACCACGACGGCGGGCATCGCGGGGTTGCGGGCGGCCTCCAGCCGGTCGCCGAGGACCTTCATGTCCTGGCTGTTGGCGATCACCGGGAGGGTGACGTCGACGCCCTCGGCCGGCTGGCCGACGCCCTTGAGCATCTCCAGGTCGCGGAAGACGATGCCGCCCGGCTCACGGTGCCCCATCGCGACCGAGGCGACGGTGTGGACGTGCACGACCGCGCCCGCTCCGGTCAACCGCACGACGCGCGCGTGGAGTTCGGCCTCGGCGGAGGGCTTCCCCGCGCCGATCGCCGCACCGCCCGCATCGACCACGACGACGTCCGACTCGGTCAGCTCGCCCTTGTCGTGGCCCGACGCGGTGACCGCGAGCCGCAGCGGGTCCCGGGTCAGGACCTGCGAGAGGTTCCCGGAGGTGCCGCGCATCCAGCCGAAGGACGCGAAGCGCGCCGACTCGGCGGCGAGCGCCGCACCCGCCGCCTTGAGTTCCTGCTCGGACACGTCGCCCGCCCCTGCGCCGGTGCTGGTGCTGGTGCTGGTGCTGGTGCTGGTGCTGCTCATGCTGTACTCACTCGCCTCTCGGGTGGATCCGGTCGAACGTCGCGGCCTCGGGGTGGTCGCCCACACCCGCCTCGTAGTACGGCTCCCCCGCCCGGCGGACCCCGGCCGTCTGCCAGCCGGCCGCGCGGGCCGCGTCCAGCTCGCCGGGGCGGTCGGAGAGGAAGAGGGTGCGGTCCGCGGGCGTGCCGAGGGCGGCCGTGATGGCCCGGTAGGACGCGGCCTCCTGCTTCGGCCCCGCGTTCTCGGTGTCGTACAGGCCGCTGACCAGCGACGAAAGGTCGCCCTCCGGCGTCGAGGCGAACCACGCCCGCTGGGCGGACACCGATCCCGAGGAGTACACGTACAGGCTCAGGCCCGCCGCCTTCCAGGCGTGCAGCGCGGGCAGCACGTCCGGGTAGAAGTGCGAGACCAGCTCGCCCCGCGCGAATCCCTCCGCCCACACGATGCCCTGGAGGGTCTTCAGCGGGGTGGCCTTGCGGTCCTCGTCCAGCCAGCCGTTCAGGACCGCCTCGATGCGGGCCGCGTCCGCGTCGGGCTCGCCGGTCAGTTCCCGCACCTGGGCGATAGCCCGGGCGACGTCGGGCTCGGCCGCGCGCGCGTTCAGCAGCGCGGCGAAGCTCTTCCGCGAGTACGGGTACAGCACGTCGACGACGAAACCCGTGGCACTGGTGGTGCCCTCGATGTCGAGGACCACCGCGTCCACGTCGTACACAGGTGTCACTTTCCGGTCTCTCCTTCTGCTTCCGCCGCTGCTACTGCCTTTGCTTCTGCCGCGTACGCAGCCGCGATCGTGTCGAAGTCGGGGAAGCGGTCGGCGATCGGGGATCCGGTGAAGTTCCCGATCCAGCCCTCCTCCTCGTGGAAGAAGCGGATCGCGGTGAAGGAGGGGGACGTCCCCATGTCGAACCAGTGGGTGGTGCCGCGCGGCACCCCCAGCAGGTCGCCCTTCTCGCACAGCACCGCATGCACCTCGCCCCGCGCGTGCAGGTAGAAGATCCCGGACCCGGCGACGAAGAAGCGCACCTCGTCATCGTCGTCGTGCGTGTGCTCCTGGAGGAACTTCGCCCGCGCGGCGGCGGCCTTCGCCGGGAACTCCGGGTCGTCGACAGGGTGCAGCGCGACCACGTCGACCATCTTGAAGTCCTCCTCGGCGGTCAGCTTCGCGATGTCCTCGCGGTACGCAGCGGACACCTCCTCGATGCCGGCGTCGAAGGGCACGTGTTCCAGGACCGGCCACTGCTCGTAGCGCACGCCCAGCGGGGCGAGCGCGGCAGCGATCTCGGCCGGGTCGGAGGTACGGCGCACGAGGGTGTCGGGACCGGACTCGGGCCAGGTGGTGAGGAGGGTCACGGCGACTCCAGAACACTCGGAAGGCAGGGACGTACGAAGAGCGAACAGAAAGGGTATCCGCACATCCAGCACCTGGGACGCGCATATCAGGAGCTGGGACGGCAGGTGCCGGACGGCGGGCACGCCCCGCCCTCCGGCCCGGGTCACAGGCGGAAGACCCGGCGGGCGTTGCCGGACAGGAACAACTCGGTGCTCTCCTCGTCCAGGTCCAGTTCACCGAGGTGTTCCAGCGCCCGGGCCGGGGTGATCATGGGGTAGTTCGAGCCGAACAGCACCTTCCGGCGGCCCCGGCCGCGGAGGTGGTCGACCAGTTCACGTGGGTAGCGGCGCGTGGTGTAGGCGCTGGTGTCGATGTGGACGTTGGGGTGCTTGTCGGCCACCGCGATCATCTCCGTGGTCCACGGATGGCCGATGTGCCCGCAGACAATGGTGAGTTCGGGGAAGTCGAGCGCGACCTGGTCGATGTACGGGATGGGGCGCCCGGTCTCGGACGGCCGGAGCGGCCCGGTGTGGCCGACCTGGGTGCAGAACGGGACGCCCAGGTCGACACAGGCCGCGTAGAGCGGGTAGTACAGCCGGTCGGTGGGCGGGAGTTGCCAGAGCCAGGGCACGATCCGCAGGGCCACGAAGCCGAGTTCCGTCACGGCGCGGCGCAGTTCGCGCACGGCCTCGACCGGCCGGGTGAGGTCCGCGCCCGCCACTCCGCGCAGCCGGCCATCGGACCGGGCCACGAACTCGGCGACCTCGTCGTTGCTGATCAGCGGCCCCCCGGGGCCGTACCAGGCGGACGAGAGACCGATCTCGACATCGGCGGCGGCCATCGCCTCCACCGTCGCCTTCACCGGCAACGGCTCGGTCAGCAGCCCCATCCCGGTCCACCTGCGCAGGGATTCGAGCATGTCGTGGTTGAAGTGGCGGACCGTGGGGTGCTGCATCCACGCATCGATGACCGGCACGTCCGTTCCTGCCCTTCTCCGGCGCCGCCGCCCCTGCCGCGTGACGCGGCGGAGCAGAACGGAGCAGCTGAGCGATCGCTTTTCGCGACCCTAGTCGCTACTTGTCGCCAACTGCCTCCCCCGGACGGGTAGTTGTACGGGCGACGGGCGTCCCGTACGACCGAGAGGCGCCCCCTGTGGTCCGGGGGCGCCCCGTGCGGCCTGGAGGGCGCCCCGTGCGGCAGTTATCGCCGCGGGCCCCCGACGGTGTAGACCGCGGTGCCGGTGACGGCCAGGACGACGACCGTCCAGGTGGCTACCGGCAGGTCGGCCGGCAGCAGCATCCAGGTCAGGGCCTGCGTCACCACGCCCGTCGAGGCCGGGACGACGAAGGAGAACGACAGCCAGGCGACCGGCAGGATCCACGCGTGCTGACGCCCGCACCAGGCGGCCCCGAGGGCGACGAGTCCCATCAGCCCCGCGCTGTTGCGCACGACGAGGGACGGGGAGACCGGCTCCCCGCTCATCGCCTGCACCGCGAGCAGCGCCGCACCGATGCACACCCCGCCGAGCAGTACGTGCGCCGCCCGGCGGGGCATCCAGCGGATCGCGGCCGTCCGGTCCAGCGCGAGGTCCTGCCCGCCGAGCCCGACCGAGAGCGCCGTCGCCCCCGCGGTGAGAATGAGCGCGGCCAGCCGGGGGTCCGTCGGCACCCCGCCGCCGATCCGGGCGAGTGCCCACACCGCCGTCGCGCTGAGCAGCACCACGGCGAGCGAGAGGGGCACCTGCCGCGAGCGCGCGTACAGCGTCAGCCATCTCACCGGAGCGGACCGCCGTTCAGTACGGCGAGCGCGTCGGCCGAGCAGGACACCGCGGCGGTGTGCGCCGCACCGATCCGCTTGCGCTGCTCCGCCGGCGGCAGTGCGCTGAACTTCTTCCACACCGGGCGTGCGAAGTCGTCCTGCTCCTTCCCGGAGTGCATGGTCCCGTCGACCAGCCGGAATTCCTCACCGAGCACCCAGGAAGCCGCGATGCTCTGTGCGGCGGCGTCCTCGCGCGTACCGCTCTCGGTTGCGCTGCGGGGGTTGCAGAGCGGGACCATGCCCTGGGCGACCAGGGCCCGGGTCAGTGGCCGCTCGCCCACGGCGTTGCCGATCATCCCGTCGTCGAAGTCGACGAGTACGGCGTCGCGAGGCCGCTCCGGTGTCGCGCTGAGCGCCCGCAGGGCGGTCGACTCCCGGACGGCGACGGGTGCCCGGTCGCCCAGGGCGCCGCGCAGCAGGCGCAGCGCCTCCTTGCCGGGGCCCGCCAGGTCGTCGAGGCGCGCCTGCCGCGCCGCCGTCACGCACACCGGGCCCTTGCACACCTGCGTCGCAGCGGCCCGGTCGACCACATACGTGTCACGGGCGTCGGCCGGGAGCAGGACCAGGGCGAGCGCCCCGCCGGCCAGCAGGGGCGTGAGGGCGAGCAGCCGGGTGCGCAGACCGGTGGCGACCAGCAGGGCGAGGCCCGTCACGGCCAGGCCGAGCAGCCAGAGCGTCTGCCCGAGGTGCACGGGGACGGAGAGCGTGAGGATGGTTTCGCGTACGTCCGCCACCGCGGGCGACAGCAGTGAGAGGGGGTTCGGCGCCATGGAGACCGGCAGCGCGGAGTCCGAACTCTGCACCTGACGAAGGAAGTTGTTGAAGATCAGGGCTGCCAAGGCCAGCGCGGGCGGGGTGAGGGCGGAGGGCAGGGCCCGTGCCACGCCCATGCCCAGGACGGCTCCCGCGGCCAGCGCGAGCGCCCCCACGAGCGAGATCGGCAGCCAG
Source organism: Streptomyces sp. NPDC054863 (assembly GCF_053610825.1). Taxonomy (NCBI): domain Bacteria; kingdom Bacillati; phylum Actinomycetota; class Actinomycetes; order Kitasatosporales; family Streptomycetaceae; genus Streptomyces; species Streptomyces sp. NPDC054863. The sequence goes on from NZ_JBSGZD010000005.1 coordinate 30,543, forward strand.
CCGAGGCCGGTGTACGCGGCGTCGCCGGCCAGCAGCTGCACCATGCCCACGAGGGAGAGGAGGGCGAAGGCCGAGACCAGTGTGAATGCCGTCGTGCCCGCCAGGGTCGCCGCGCGGTGCCGGGCGGGCCGAGGGGTGCTGGTCAGCAGTTCGGACATCTTCGAGCGGGGGTCGCGCAGCCCCTGGAGCGCCCCGAGCCCCACGGCGAGCGGCCACAGGAAGGCCAGCAGGTAGCGGGTCCACAGGGCCATGGACGTCCACTGGCCCGTCCACGGTGCGGGGCCCTTCGACCACGCTCCGGGGACGAGGAGCAGGAACGCGAGCGCGAGCACCAGGACGACGGCGCCGGCCCAGGGTGCGACGGACCGCTTGAGTTCGATACGCAGGATACGGAGGTTCACCAGGCGCCCTTCGACTGTGCGGGGTCCGTCTGTGCGGGGTCTGCCAGCAGTGCCGAGTAGCCGCGTTCCAGCGGGCTGTCGCCCACGTGCTCCGGGCCGCCGGCCGCGGCCAGCTCGTCCGGGGTGCCCTGGAAGACCAGCTTTCCCTCGGCGAAGAGCACCACGTCGGTGCAGGCGGCTGCCACGTCCTCCACGAGGTGGGTGGAGACGACCACGCAGGCGTCCGTCCCCAGCTCCTGGAGCAGGTCGCGGAAGCGCAGTCGCTGCGCCGGGTCCAGGCCGACCGTCGGCTCGTCGAGGAGCAGGACCGACGGGTCGTTGACGATGGCCTGGGCGATGCCGGCCCGCCGCACCATCCCGCCCGACAGGGCCTTCATCCGCTCGTCGGCGCGGTCGGCGAGGCCGACCCGTTCCACGGCGCGCTGCACCGCTGCGGGGATGTCGGCCGTGGGCACCTCCTTCAGCCATGCCATGTACTCGACGAACTCGCGCACGGTGAAGCGCTTGTAGTAGCCGAAGTCCTGCGGCAGGTAGCCGATCCGGCGGCGCAGCGCACGGTGCTCGCCCAGGCCGCCCACGGATTCGCCGAGCATCTCCAGCTCGCCGTCGGTGGGGCGCAGCACGGTGGCCAGTGCCCGGATGAGGGTGGTCTTGCCCGCTCCGTTGGGACCGAGAAGACCGTGGACGCCGGTGCCCAGGGACAGGTCGAGGCCGTCGACGGCCATCCGGTTCTTTCCGACCCGGACCTTCAGCCCGGTTGCCCGGATCTCCCAGGCGTAGGCCGTGGGGGCGATGTCCGCCGTACTCACTGCGATCACGCGATTCCTCTTCTCTCTCTGTTCGTTCGAGGATTTCGGCGGGGGGTTCGGCGGGGAATTCACCGGTGGGCTCCCAGCACGGTGTACGCACCCCTGCGGGCGACCACGACGCCGACGCCGAGCGCCAGCAGCAGTCCCCACACCGGCAGTCCGTACGGCTGCAGGGCGAAGGCCGTACGGCTGGTGGCCAGGGTCGGCGCCGCCACCACCGCGACCCATGCCGCCACCAGGGCGAGGGCCGCGCGGGTCACGCCGATGACCCCGCCGAGCGCCAGGGTCATCGAGGTGAAGGCCAGACAGGGCAGCAGCCACTGCGCGGCCGTCACGCCCGTCGCCCATCCCCCGGCCAGCAGCGTGGGGATCACCACGGCGAGGACGGACGCGGTGCGCCGGAGCACCAGTTGCAGCCCCGCCCTCGGCGTGGAGGCCGTCAGTTCGTACGCCGGGTCCAGGCCGCGCGACCAGGAGGCGGCCACGCCGCACACGGGCAGGACGGGGGCGAGCAGCAGCACCAGGGACACCTCGCCGGGGCCGGGGGCCGCCACGTCCAGCAGCAGTGCGAGCAGCGTCACGGCCAGGACCATGGCGAGCCACGGCGTCATGGCGGGTGTCGTCCAGGCCGACAGCCGGGCCCGGCGCCGGCGCGGCGGCGCCGGGGTGGCGGCGTCCAGTCGGTGTTCGAGGCCGGCCCAGACGGCGTCGGTCATCGCCGCCACTGCGGGTGCGCCGACCTCCACGGCTGCCGACAGCCGGTCGCGGCAGACCCGGCATCCTTCCAGATGGGCCTCCAGGGCCCACACCTCGTCCGCGACGAGTCCCGGGTCGCCGCGCACGTACCTCTCGATGAGCCGTACCGAAGCGTGCTCCACGTGATTCATGCCAGCGCCTCCCGCATCGCGGTCCGGGCCCTACGGGCACGGGTCTTGACCGTTCCCTCGGGCACTCCGAGCAGAACGGCGGTCTCCCGGACGGACAGTCCGTCGAGCACCATGGCCTGCAATACCTCTCTGAGCTCCGGCGCGAGGCGCCGCAGCGCGTCCCCGACGTCGCCGCCGACGGTGCCCACCAGCGCCTCCTCCTCCGCCGCAGGTGCCACGGAGTGCGGGGCGGCTGCGGGCGGCGGCTCCGCGTGGTGGGCCCTGCGCCGGAACGCGTCGACGAGGCGGCGGGCCGCGATCGTCCACAGCCAGCCGACGGCCGTTCCGCCGGTCCGGCTCCCGGCGAAGGAGCCCGCGGCCCGCCACACCGCCAGATACGTCTCCTGCATGACTTCGGCGACGATCTGCTGGTCGGCGCAGCGGCGCTGCAGCCGCACCGCCAGCCACGGGGACGTACGCCGGTACAGCTCCTCGAAGGCGGCCCGGTCGCCCCGGGCCACCCGTCGGAGGAGGCGTTCCTCGTCCATTTCCTGCGGCGCTGCCGCACCTGCTCGCTTCACACCTGCTAGACGTGCGGCGGGAGCTGCGGGTTTTCCTCAGGAGGTGATCCGGGTCACACCGCGGCCGGTGGCCCCGGGGGTCCACAGGGCCGTGCGGGACGTACGGGCGCGGCCCCGGCACTCCGCATGGCGGACGCCGGTGTCCGCTGAAGCCGGGTGGCACCGGCGACCGAACCCGGACCGGGACGCGCCGTCCTGTTTGCAGTTGGACGGTGGTCCGGATCCACCTTTCTCACGGTCCTGCGACTTCGCCCGCGTGGTGGGGGCGTGAGGATGCACCGAGACGGAGACCGGCATGCGCTTCCGCAAATTCCCAGCCGGAGAGCAAGGGTCACCAGATAAGACCGGCATCTCACATATTGAGAAGTTCAAAAATCTGTAATGACACCGCTGAGCGCGTCGTCCTAATGTTCCCTTACCTCGGCGGCGCTCAACGCCGCCCTTCACCACGGGCCTTCATCGCATGTTCGACCAAGGGGGAAGCATGTCCAGTGCAGTTGTCGAGGAGAACCCGACCGATCCTCCGGCCGGGCAGGGCCGCCGCCCGTAGCCGGCCCGGCCCCGCCGGCCGCATTCGGGCCACCCCGGAAACGGGACACCGGTCCGCCTGCGGCCACTCGGACCGCCTCACTGCGGGGCGTCCACTGGACATCAGCAGATTCACGAGGGCGCCGTCCTGCGCGCCCCTCGTGGATGAAAGAGGAGTGACCGCCCCATGGGGCCGATACCTGCCAGAACCTCCACAAGCACGACAGTCCGGACAGAAGACCGGCCCCCTGTGGAGCTGCTGGATTCGCCGTGCCGGTACGGCGCGTTGAGCCTTGCGCCCCGACGGCTGCTCGCCGCGACGGACGACGCCCGCTGGGCCACCCGCTGGACCGTTGCCCGGCTCGACGGGCGCGCCGTGGGAGCGATCACCAGCCACCGGCCGACCACCGCCCGCTTCACGGGCGGGCCCTACGACCTGACGCAGCTGGAGTCGTCGTTCGACCGGCCCGCCCCCGGGGACCCCCGGCGCTGGGTGTTCGTCGGCGGCTGCCGCGATCTCGCCTCGGGCGCGGTGACCGCCGCGTCGCTGTCCGAGCAGGAGACGGAGCACGTGCGCGGCGCCCTCGCGGAGCATGCGTTCGCGGAAGCGGACGCCGCGGGGGACTTCCCCGTCGCCCTGCACGTACGGGACGACGAGGCGGCGGCCTTCGCCGCGGGAATCGGCGGGCGGGCCGTGTCCCGCGAGACCAACCGGACGGCCGACCTGCCCCTCCACGGTGACGACGTGGAGGAGCACGTGGCCTCGCTGAGCTCCTCGCAGCGCGAACGCTGCCGCCGGGACCGGCGCAGGTTCGCGGCCCTGGGCCACACGGCGGCCCGGGTGCCCGCCGCGACCGTGCTGGCCGAGGCCGCACCGCTGGTCTGCGCCGTCAAGACCAAGTACGGCGTGTCCGACCACCCCCGGCTGTGCCTGTTCCGACTCCAGGAGTGGGTCCGCGCGTTCGGCGCCGACGACTGCTACGCCAGCGTCGTGCGCGACCCCGCGGGGCGGCTGCTCGCGGTGTCCTTCTTCGCCGTCCAGGGCGAGGTGCTGGAGGGGTACGAGATCGGCCTCGCCGACGAGCTGCCCGGCAGGGAGTACGCCTACCTCCAGGCCATGATCCACGGACCGGTCCGGTACGCCTTCGAACTGGGCTGTCGCCGCATCGACCTGGGCCTCGACTCCAGTGTCGTCAAGCAGCGGCGCGGCGCCGTCATCACCGGCGTCCGGGCGATCTCCCTCGCCGCGGCGGCCGGCGCGCGTTCCTAGCCCGACTTCTCCCCCACCCCTTCGGCCGCCTACTGGATGGACCAGGACATGCAGGCCCTTCGCCGTCTCTCCATGCTCGACGTACCAGGATTCACGCCCTACCTCGCTTCCCGGATGCTCACCATGTTCGGCGCGACCATGGCACCGGTGGCACTTGCCTTCGCGGTGCTGGGAGCCGGACAGTCGGCCTCGTTCCTCGGGTTGGTGCTTGCCGCACAGACGGCACCGCAGCTGCTGTTCATACTCGTGGGCGGGGCGGTGGGAGACCGTGCTTCGCGGAAGCTGATCCTGGTCTCCACCAACCTGGTCATGGCGCTCAGCCAGGCCGGTACGGCCGCCCTCATCGTGTCCGGCCATGTCGACCTGCCGCTGATGATGGGGCTCCAGGCGGTCTGGGGCACCGCGCGCGCCTTCTTCACGCCCGCCAACACCGGTGTCGTGCCCGACCTCGTACGGCCCGAACGCATCCAGGACGCCACGGCTCTGGTGACGTTGAGCAGGAGCATCGCCTCGATCGGCGGCCCGGCAGCCGCCGGCGGACTGCTCCTGATCTGGGACGCCGGCTACGTCGTGCTCATCGACACCTTCCTCTTCCTGATCAGCGCGGCACTGCTCGTCCGCCTGCCCCTCACCCGGCCCGCCAACCGGCCGGACGAGTCGCTCCGGAAGTCCCTGGTGGGCGGCTGGCGGGAGTTCGCCTCACGCAGCTGGGTCTGGTCGACCGTCGCGAGCTTCGGCTTCTACCAGGGCATGATCCTGCCCGCCATCTTCCTGGTCGGGCCGGTGCTGGCGGCCGCCGAGGGCGGCATGGGCCCGTCCGGATGGGCCGTGGTCCTGGTCGCCCAGGGCGTGGGAGCCGTGCTGGGCGGACTGCTGCTGATGTGGTGGCGGCCCGCCAGGCCCCTGCTGGTCTGCAACCTGCTGGTGGGCCTGGAATCCCTGTTCCTGTTCGCGCTGGCGGGCACCTCGCACATGGAACTGGTGGCGGTGCTCGCGCTGATCGGCTCCGCCGGAGTGACCATGTCGGACGCGCTGTGGCTCAGCACGCTGCAGCGGGAGATCCCCTCCGAGGCCCTCTCCCGGGTCAGTTCGTACGAGTGGCTGGGCTCGCTGGCCCTCAACCCGCTGGGCATGGCGCTCACCGGACTGCTCGTCACGGCGGCCGACCCGATGGCGATCGTGGCCGGCGTGGCCGTGCTCAACATCGCCGTGCGCGGCGCCGTGATGCTCGCTCCCGGGGTGCGGCAGATCCGCAACGCCCCCGAGGTCTCCCCGCAACCGCCCACGGTGGCGGAGCCGGCCGCCAAGTAGCGCCGCACCCGCCGACCCGCCCTCTTCGTCCTCCCTCTGTCTGTTTCCCCTCTGTGAATCTGGAGATTCCCTGTGTCTGCTTCCCTCGTCGTCGAGTCCCACTGGTGCGCCGTCCTCGGTGTCACCGAGGCCGGTCCCCAGGACCGCTTCTTCGAACTGGGCGGAGATTCGCTCCTCGCCATCGACCTCATCCAGAAGATCGAGACCGACCTCGGCGTGGAGATCCCGGTCGACGTGCTGTTCCTGGACGGCACCCTGGCCGCCCTCACCGAGGCTTCCGTGAAGGCCGTACAGGGATGAGGACCCAGGACCAGTCGAAGCCCCGCGTGGGCGTGCTGCTGTCACCCCGCGGTGCGGCCACCGTGCGCGACGTCCTCATCGCCGCGCGGGACGACATCCAGGTCGTCCCGCTGCTGCGCCGTGGGGTGGCCGAGCAGTGGCCCGGCCTGTCCGCCCTCGCCACCCGCCTCTTCGGCGAGCTCGTCGAGGTCGACCCGGAGAACCCCGAGGTGCCGGGCCCGCCGCTGGCCGGCGTCGTCACCTTCGGCGACTCCGAACTGGAGCTGGCCGCCGAGATCGGACGCAGGCTCGGGGTACGGCACCGCGACGCGACCCCCGCGGACAAGTACGTGCAGCGCACCACGCTGGCCCGGGCCGGGCTGACCGGCATGGCGACCCGCCCGCTGGAGAGCCGGGCCGACCTCGACGCTGCTCATGCGGAGCTCGGCCTGCCGCTGGTGGTCAAGCCGCGCCGGGGAGCCGGAGGCACGGACGTCACCGTGGTCCGTACCGAGGAGCAGCTCCAGGAGCTCGGGCGGACCTGGCCGCAAGGGGCCCTCAGGTTCGCCGAGCAGTTCATCCCCGATGCGCCGCCCGCCGCCGGGAGGTGGCAGGCGGACTACGTCTCGGTCGAGGTGCAGAGCATCGCCGGCCGCCACGACGTCCTCACCGTGTACGCCAAATTCCCCGTCTACTCCCGCGACGGGGCCGTCGGACAGGTCGCCACGACCGGAGACATCCTGCCGGACGGGCTCGCCCAGGAGACCCGGCGCCAGGTCACGGAGCTGGTGCTCGGGGCGCACAGGGCACTCGACATGGGCGACGGGGTCTCCCACACCGAGGTCAAACTGGGGGCCACCGGGCCGGAGATCATCGAGATCAACTGCCGGGTCGGCGGTCATCTGAGCCGGCTGCTGCACCGCCGCAGCGGCTTCGACCTGGTACGTCAGGCGCTGCTGTGCACGGCGGGGCTGCCCGGACAGCCGCTGCCTGCGGACGGCGGACGTGCCGTCGCGGGGCTGTTCGTGCCCTTCGCGCGCATGGACGGCACCGTCCTGTCCAGGGTGTCCCCCGCGGATCTCAGAGAAGCGGGCGCCGCAGCCGTGGACGAGGTCGCCAGGGCGGGAGCGCCGCGCTCCGACAGCGACGGGATCGCCTGCAACGTCGTCTTCGACTGTGCCGACGAGCGAGAACTCCGGCGCAGCGTCATCGCCTTCCTCGTCCGGGCGCGGGAACTGTTCGCGGCGGACGGCCTGGGCCGGGGCGACTGGACCGAAACCATGCTCACCCGGTTGGGTGCCGAAAAAGTCGCAGCGGGGGCATGACATGGGATACCTGCATTCTCTCTACGCCCAGACGGCCGACGCGGCGCCGGAGTCCCTCGCCGTCGACGGCGGCCGGGGCGCGTTGACGTACGCCGGTCTGCTGGAGCGTGCCCAGCACCTCGCCGGACGGCTGAAGCAGGCCGGCGCGGGCGCGGGCATGCGCATCGGCGTCGCCGACGACCTGGGCGCCGACCTCCACCCGGCCGTGCTCGCGGTCTCCGCGCTGGACTGTTCCCTCGTGCCCTTCGTGGCGGACGGGCCCCAGGGCGAGCAGCGGCGACTGGACCGGCTCGGCGTCTGGGGAACCCTCTCGGCGGGCTCCGGCGCCGTGGAGATCACCCGGCGCGGAACGGCCCGCGACCTGCACCGGCAGACGGAGCCGGAGTCGTACGTGCTCTCCACGTCGGGCTCGACCAGCGCCCCGAAGGACGTCGCCATCGGCGACCGGAACCTCGAAAGCTACGCGGACCATCTGCGCGCCGTCGACCGGATGGGCCCCGACGACCGGATCAGCCAGAACTACCAGCCGCAGTTCGACGCGTTCTACGAAGTGCTGATGATGGCCGCTCTCGGCCGCGCCACCCTGGTGGTGCCGGACGGACGGGAGCACCTTCTCGTGCAGCGCTTCTGCGAGCGCTGGTCCATCACCGTGTGGGACTCCGTGCCGTCCCAGGTCACCATGGCCCACCGGTTGCGGCAGTTGGCCCCCGGCTCGCTGCCCGGGGTGAAGCTGGCGATCTTCGGCGGGGAGGCGCTCTCCGCGCACAGCCTGTCGCTGTGGCGGGCGGCAGCACCGGCTTCGACCGTGATCAACAGCTACGGCCCGAGCGAGGTGACCATCAGCTGCGCCGAGTACGTGCTGGAGCCCGGGGCCGAGGTCGCCGGGAGCGACGTGCCCATCGGCCGGGTGCTGGAGCACCTGGAGAGCCGCCTGGTCGAGCCGGCCGTCGCACCCGGCGAGCTCGAACTCTGCGTGCGCGGCCCGCAGCTCTTCGACGGTTACCTGGACCCCCGGCACAACGCGGGCCGGTTCTACACCGAGGACGCCGGCCGGCTGAGCCCGCTCCAGCAGGGGACTCCCGCTCCCGACGACTGGTACCGCACCGGTGACATCGTCGTGGAGACCCCGCAGGGACTGGTGTACCGACGCCGGGCCGACCACGAGACCAAGGTCCGGGGCAAGCGCGTCGACCTCTCCGCGGTCGAGGACGAACTGCGGCGACAGCCCGGGGTGTCCGAGGCCCGGGTCCTGGTGCTCGACGACGCCGTGCACGCGGTCGTCGAAACCCTGGCCCCCGACGCCGAAGAGCCCGCCCTGGACCTGACCGGGCTCCGGGACTACGCACGCCCGCGCACCGTCGTGCGGGTCGCCTCCCTGCCACGGCTGCCCAACGGCAAGACCGATCTGCGGGCCGTCGAACAGCTGGTCCGGCATTCCCTCCGCGCGCCCGCCGCGCCCCTCACGACGACAACGGGTGGACAAGCATGAGTACTGACCAACTGCGTGCGGCGATGGCCGCCGCCCTGCTGGAGCCGCTGGACCGCAAGTCCCCGTCGGGGCGGACGGCCGACATCCAGCGGTCCTGGGTGCAGAACGGCGGCACCTCGCTGGAGGCGTATGCCGCGGTCATGGGGATCGAGCAGGAGCTGGGAGCGGTGATCCCGGTGGCCCGGCTGCTGGGCCCCGCCCCCCTGGCCGAACTGCTCGACGCGGCCACGCCGACGGAACCCGCGCACCAGGGCGTCTGGGCGGGCGGGGACGCCGTGCCGGCCACCGCCTCCCAGCGGCGGCACTGGCGGCACGCGCAGGGCGCGGGCTCGGCGGCTTTCCTCAACATGGGCCACGCGGTGCGCTGCACCCGTGACTTCGACGCGGACCGGGCCGAAGCCGCCTTCCGGACCCTCCTCACCCGTCACGAGTCCCTGCGCAACCGCTACGTCCCGGACTCCGACGGCCGGCTGGTGCTGCAGGACGTGGCGGACTGGCCCGAGCGGGCCGTGTTCGCACACCACTCCGGTGCGGCGACGGCCGAGGAAGCCACCGCGGTGATCCGCACCGCCGTCGGCAAGCCCTTCTCGCTCGGCGAGGAGCCTCCCGTACGGGGCGGCTGCGTGCCGTTGCCCGACGGCGAGGCGGTGGTGTACTTCGGCATCCACCACATCGCCGCCGACGGCTGGTCGACCGACCTGCTCGCGAGCGAGTTCCTCGCGCTGTACACCGACCCGGCCACCGCCCTCGCCGCCGCGACCCCGTTCAGCAGCTACGCGGGGATGCTGGAGGCCCGCGCCGGAGAGGGGCACTACGCACAGGACATCGCCTACTGGCGCAAGAAGTTCGGGCGGGTCTCCCCCGACTTCACCATCGCCCGGCGCAGTGGCGAGGCCGGCGCGCAGCGGGCCGGGGCGCTCCGGCTGGACTGGGCGGGACCCGAGCGGGCCGACGCCGTGCGGGCGGCGGCCCGGGAGTACGGCGTCACGACGTACAGCCTGCTCCTCTCCGCCCTGCTGGCCTCGGCGCACGTGCTGTCGGGCGAGGACGACGTCGTGGTGATGAGCGGGGTCGCCAATCGCAATTCCGCCCGGGTCCGCGACACGATCGGGCTGTTCACCAACCAGATCTTCTTCGTCGGGAACTTCGGCAGCACCGGCGCCACCCGGGACTACGTGACGGACGTGCACGGCGACGTGGTGGAGAGCCTGGGCCGCAGCGAGCTGCCCGTCGAGGTCGTGCTCGACGACCTCGACGCGTATGCGAAGGCCCGCACCCTGGCCCCGTACGCGAACATCCTCTTCCAGGCGGCGGACGCGCCCCTCGACCCGCCTGCGATCCGGGACGGCAGCTGGCGCAACCACGGCCTGGGCACCGGCAGCATCAAGCGCCACTGCAACATCCACCTCGTCGACACGGCCGGGGAACTCGCCCTGGAGCTGGACTACAGCCTCGCGCTGGTCGGCGAGAAGGACGCCGAGCGGCTGCTCGCCGCCGTCCGGACCGGCGTGGAGCACCTGGTGACCTCCCCGGACTCCTCCGTGGCCGAACTGCTTGCCCAGGTGCGCCGGGCGGCCGGTGAACGGGAGCCGCAGCTCACGGTCTTCGCCGTCGACTACCCCGGTGCGCGCACCGAGCCCGCGCTCGCGGCGTTCGTCCGGGAGGCGTTCCCGGAGAGCCACGTCGTCGAGCTGCCCGTGCCCCGGAGCCTGGACCCCCAGGAGGCCGAGGACCGTCTGCGGGAGTGCCTGGAGACCGTGCGGGGCGTCGAGGGCCCGGGGATCGTGCTGTCGTACTGCTCGGCATCGGCCTGGGCGCGGCACCTGGTCGCCGAACTGCCCGGGGACGGGATGCGCCTGGTCACCATGGGCGGCAACGTCGTGGCGGAGGACGACTGGACCGGCGAGTTCGCCGAGCTGGTCCACCGGCTCGACCCGACCGCCGACCTCACGGCACTGACCGGCATCCGGATCGACGCCGCCGCCGAACCGGCCGAACGCTGGACGGCTGCCCGGACCGTACTCGCCGAGATGGACCGGCTGCTGGAGTCCGCGTACACCGCCCGCTTCGGTACGCCGCTGGGGCGGGTCGCCCGCGAGACCATGGCCGTCCAGCTGGCGTGGCTGTCCTACCTCGGCACCTGCACGGTCCTGGGCACGCTCGCCCGGCCGGGGAGCGTGGCCGGACCTGAGCTGCCGGGCGACCTGCTGGAGGGCCGTGCCGACCTGGAGGCCCGGCTGAGGCCCGAGCTGACCCTGACGGGCGCCGGTACGGACGGCGGCACGGGCGCCGGTGCGGACGGCGAGCAGGCGCGGTGAGAGGCGACGAGTTCATAGAGCGGACCCTGGCCGCGTACAACCGCCAGCTCCGCCGGTGCAGCGAACCGCAGCAGGCCGTGCAGGAGGTGTTCGCGGACCTGCGGGAGCAGGCCACGGACACCGCCTTCGGCCGGGACCACGGCCTGCGCTCGGTGCGTACCCGGGCCGACTTCGCGGCGGCGGTGCCGGTCCGCGGCTACGAGTCGTTCCGGGGGTACGTGGAGCGCATCCGGGAGGGCGAGGACCGGGTGCTGACGGTGAGCAGGCCGTACGCCCTGCACACCACGTCCGGCACCACGGGCCGGCCGAAGTACGTGCCCACCACCCGGCACTGGCGCAACCGCTACCGCGGGCCCGCGCTGTACGCCCAGTGGGGGCTCTACGTCCGCCGTCTCGGGCTGACCGGTTACCGGCCGGGCAACGTCCTCGACCTGTCCTGGGAGCGTACCGAGGCGTCCGCCGTCTGGGACGCGGACGGGACGCTGCCGGTCTACAGCATCACCAAGCGGCCGGCCGCGGTCGGGTTCGATGACTGGGCGCCGCCGTGGTACTCCGAGCGCTGGTTCGCGGGCGAGCTGGGTGACAACCCGCTCTACACCCGGATGCGGCTGCTGGCCGGATCGGACGTGCGTCTCGTGGTGGCGGTCAACCCGTCGCGGATCACCGCGCTCGGCGAGACCCTCAACCAGGAACTGCCGTACCTGCTGAAGGACTTGCGGGACGGCACGGTCCGCGGTCTGCCCGATGCGCGGTCGGCGCCCGATCCGGTCACCGCCGCACGCCTGGAGACCGCGCACGCCTTCAGCGGGCGCGTCACGCTGACCGACCTGTGGCCGGGCCTGGCGCTGCTCGTGTGCTGGAACTCGGCCTCCGCCCGCTACTACCGAGGATGGCTCGACCAGATCGCGCCGGGGGTGCCGCTCATCCCGTTCAGCACCACGGGGACGGAGGGCATCGTCACGCTGCCCGTGGATTCGCACACCTCGGCGGGGCCGCTCGCGGTCGACCAGGGGCTGTTCGAGTTCGCACCCTGCGACGCCACCGACCCGGGCGCCCCGCTCGCCGAGGACGTGGCCACGCTCGGCCCCGACGAACTGGCGCACGGCGAGACGTACCGCCTGGTCATGAGCCAGGCCAACGGCCTCTACCGGTACGACACCGGCGACATCTACCGGGTCGTCGGCCGGGTCGGGCGGCTGCCGCGCCTCGACTTCGAGGGCCGGGGCGGCTCCGTCACGTCCTTCACGGGCGAGAAGCTCACCGAGTCCGACGTCCACGCGGCGATCCGCTCGGCCGTCGGTCACGCCTCGGTCAGCGGCGGCTATTCGGTGGTCCCGGTGTGGGGCCGCCCGCCTGGCTACGTACTGGTGATGGAGCGGCCCGAGGCACCGGACGCCGAGCGCGACGAGAGGTTCTGCGCGCACGTCGAGGCCGAACTCGCCCGGCTCAACACCGAGTACGCCGAGAAGCGCGGCTCCGGGCGGCTGTCCCCCCTGCGGGCCCGGGTGATCGCACCGGGCACCTACCGGGCGCTGGCCGACCGCAGGGTCGCCTCCGGGGCCTCGGCGGCGCAGGTGAAACACCGCTGGCTGCACACCGACGACGCACTGCTGCGGGACCTCGACGCCCACCGGCCGGTCCCTTCCTAGGCCTGAAGTCCCCCGCCCCACCCAGATCCGTAACCCGAGCGACAAGAGAACCACAGGAGTCCGTCATGTCCGTTTCACCCGCACTCGTCGAGGACTTCCACCGCGACGGCTATGCCGTGGTCCGCGGCGTCCTTCAGCCGGAGGACTTCACCGCCGTACGGGAGGAGTACGCGCGGCTGATCGAGCGGCGCGCGGCCGAGTGGCGGCGCGAAGGGCTGCTCGCTCCCGAGGCTCCCGGCGAGGAGGGGGCCCTGGCGGGCAAGCCGTTCGACGAGCAGCTGATCGCGCTGGCGTCGGTGCCCGGCTTCGACCCGGCGCTGCTGAGCGAGCTGGACATCACGCTGCCGCACATGCCGTTCACCTCGCTCCAGCCGGGCAGCAAGGTGCACACCGGGCCCGGCGTGCTGGGCCTGCTGCGCAACCCCAAGGTGCTCGACGTCGTGTCGCGGCTGGTCGGTGACGAGATATCGGCGAGCCCCAACCAGCACGTCCGGCTCAAGCTCCCGGCGCCCGACACCGCGGGCAGGTTCGGCGCGCGGCGGGGCGAGACGCTGCACGCCCCCACCATGTGGCACCAGGACGCGATGACCCAGATCCCGCAGTCCGACGACACCACCATGCTGACCTGCTGGATTCCGCTGATGGACGTCACCGAGGAGCACGGCTGCCTGCTCGTCGTCCCGGGCCGGCACCGGGAGGACCGGCTGCTGCCGTGGCCGATGGACGCGGACACCGTGAAGAGCCTGGAGGCCGAGGCGGTGGCCCTGCCCGTGCAGCAGGGCGACCTGGTGCTGCTGCACAAGCGCACCCCGCACGGTTCGACGGTCAACCGGTCGCAGCGACTGCGATGGAGCTTCGACTTCCGGTTCTTCCCCACCCACGAGCCCTCCGACAGGCCCTGGTTCCCGTCCGTGGTGGCGCGCAGCGCCGCCGCGCCCGAGCGGGCGGCCACGGACGCCGACGAGTGGCGCCGCCGGTGGGAGGAGGCCCGTGACCTCTTCGTCAGGACCGGCCAGATGGTCCCCGGGCGGCGGGAGTTCTCGCAGCTGGTCGCGGACTCGCTGATCGCCCGCTGGGAGTCCGGCGACTTCCCGACCCTCGACGCTGCGGCCACCCATGCCTGAGATGCTTTCCGGCACCGGCCCCTCGCGCCGCTCACTGGAGCGCGGCGACGCGACCCTCGCCGTGCATACCTGGGGGCGCGGGCCGGCCGAACTCCTCTACGTGCACGGCCTCCAGAGTCACGCCGGGTGGCTCTCCGAGGCCGGACCCGAACTGGCCGGGCGCGGGGTCCGGCTGTCGGTGCTGGACCGGCGCGGCTCGGGCCGCAGCACCGGGCAGCGCGGTCACCTGGCGGACGCCGCATCGGTGCTCGACGACTACGCCGCCTTCCTGGCGGAGGCGGACGCCGGGGCCGCCGGGCCGCTCACGGTGGTCGGCCAGAGCTTCGGGGGGAGCATCCTCGCGGCCCTGATCGCCACCGGCCGGGTCCCGGCGGGAGCGCGGATCGTGCTGTGTGCGCCGGCCCTCGGCCAGCAGCGGGCCCGGCTGGACGAAGCCGCGCGCGCCCAGGCACGGCAACGTACCGGAACGTCGTACTCCGGGATCCGTCTGCACGACGAGCAGTACACCGATCTGCCCCGGTATCTGCAGGCCATGGCCAACGACGGGCTGATGGTACGGATGCTGACGGACTCCTTCCGGGCCGCGATGGTCGAGATCGAGGACCTGTACATGTCAGCCGACGGCGACCCCTGGGCCGCCTTCCCGGTGCACGTGGCGCTGCCGCTGCGGGACACGATCATCGACCTCGACGCGTCCCTGGAGGCGGTCGCCCGGCTCGCCCCGCACGCGCGCACCGAGAGGTTCGCCACCGAGTCCCACTACCTGGAGTTCACGGACGTGCGGCACGGGTACTGGGACTGGTTGGCCGAGGTGGCCCGTGCCGGAGATTGAGCTGTACGAGGCGCACGTCCCGATGCGACGGCCGTTCCGTCACGCGGCGAAGGCCAGGACCGCTTCCGCGTCCGTGCTGATCGCGGTCCGCGAGGACGGGGTGACGGGCTGGGGAGAGTCGGCGCCGCGGGAGTACGTCACCGGGGAGTCCGTCGAGTCCGTGCTGGCCTCGCTGGACCGCCCGGAGGTGCTGCGGGCGGTGGCGACAGTCCTCGCGCTGCCCTTCGACGAAGCCCTTTCGGCACTGGTGGGGCAGGCTCCGGGGCCGGTCCCTGCCGGGCAGACTCCGGGGCCCGTCCCTGCCGGGCACGCTCCGGAGCCTGGAGTGGCCGGGCACGCTCCCGGGCCGGTTCCAGCCGGGCAGACTCCGGGGCCCGTCCCTGCCGGGCACGCTCCGGAGCCTGGAGTGGCCGGGCAGTCCCTGGGTCCGACCTTGGCCGGGCAGTCCCTGGGGCCGGCATGGGCCGGGCACGCCCTGGGGCTGGAGCCCGCCGCTGCCGCCGGGCTGGAGACCGCTCTCTTCGACCACCTGTGCCGGCGCGACGGCGTGTCCGGGTTCGCGGCCCTGCACCGGGCCGGCTTCGGCGACGTGCTGGCCGCGCGGCCGGCCCCGGCGCCGGTCGCGACGGTGCTCGACCTGGGCCGCGACCCCGTCGGTCACCTGACGGCGCTGTCCGACGCGGCGCGGGCGGCGATCCCGCACCTGAAGCTGAAGGCAGGTCCCGACCCGCAGGCCGCGGCCGCATCGGTGGCCCGGGTACGCGGCCTGCTTCCGGCCGGCACCACCGTTTCCGTGGACGCCAACTGCGCCTGGGAGCAGTCCCAGGTCCTGCACCACGCGGACGCGCTGCTGGCCGCCGGGGTCTCCTGGCTGGAGGAGCCGCTCGCACCGCGCGACTGGCACGGGCTCGCGGCCCTGCGCCGCACCGGCCTGCGGGTGATGCTGGACGAATCCTTCGTGTCCGTGCAGGACCTGGCGGACTGCGTGACGCACCGGGCGGCCGATCTGGTCAATCTGCGGGTGTCCAAGTGCGGAGGCCCGTTGCGCCTGCTGGCCGCGCTCCGGATCGCCCGGCAGTCCGGGCTCGGGGTGCAGCTCGGCGTGCAGGTGGGTGAGGTCGGCCCGCTCTGGGCGACCGGCCGGCTCATCGCCACGGCCCTGCCGTACGCGGAGGCCGTCGAGGCGGGCCGGCAGGACGAATGGTTCCCGCCGGAGCTCACCGCACCCCCTTACCAGGTGGACCGCGGCACCTCCAGGGCCCCGGCCCTCACCGGCCCCGGCATCGGGTTGACCGTCACCACCGAGCTGCTCGACCTGTGCGTACCGCGCGGGAAACAATCGCAAGACCCCATGAGGAGCACCACATGAACGGACGACGGGCGTGGATCACCGGGGGCGCCTCGGGCATCGGGGCCGAAGTGGCCAGGAGGCTGGCGGAGAACGGCGCCACCGTGACGCTGATCGACCGTGACGTGACGGCGCTGGAGGCCACGGCGCGCACCATGCCGTCCGGGACGCGCACCCTCGAACTGGACGTGACGGCCACCGACCGGGTGACCGAGGTGGTGGCCGGGCTCGATCCGGCCGAGATGCCGGACGTCCTGGTGAACTCCGTGGGCGGCGACACCCGCCGCATCGCCCTCACCGACCTGCGCGAGCAGGACCTGATGAACGCCGTGACGGAGAACCTGCTCGGCTGCTTCACCCTGACCAGGCTGTGCGTACCGGCCATGACCGACCGGGGCCACGGGCGGATCGTCAACCTCGCCTCCATCGCCGGGCGCAGCTACTCCATCTTCTCCAACGCGGCGTACGTCGCCGCCAAGGCCGCGGTCATCGGCTACACGAAGCAGTGTGCGTACGAGCTGGCCGCCACCGGTGTGGTGGTGAACGCCGTCGCCCACGGCCCCATCGCCACCGAGCGGCTGCTGCTCGCCCAGCAGGAGATGGCGCCGGAGCGTTTGCGCGAAGTGCTGGACCGGCTTCCCATGGGCCGGTACGGCACACCCGACGAAGCCGTCGGCGCGGTCGTCCACCTGTGCGGCGACGATGCGGGATATACGACGGGATGCGTGGTCGACGTCAACGGAGGCCTGCACATCTAGAGCCTGCCCGTCCGGAGAAGCCCACCCGCACCACTGCTCCACCCGCACCACTCTCACCATCCGCACCACTCGCACCACTCGCACCACTCGCACCACCGAGAACCTCAGGAGAATCACCGTGCAGGAGACACCCGCCCCCGTCGTGGACATGGGCCTCGCAGGCAAGATCGTCATGATCACCGGGGCCGGCAGCGGCATCGGCCGGGCCGCCGTGGCCGCGTTCGCCGCCGCCGGGGCCACCGTGGTGGCCGCCGGGCGGCGTCCGGCCACGCTGAGCGAATCGCTGGAGCTCGCCGGGCTCGACGAATCCCGCGGCCTGGCCGTCCGCTGCGACGTCACGGACGAGGCCAGCGTCGAGGCCGCAGTTGAGACGGCCGTCTCACGATTCGGTCACCTCGATGCGGCGGTCAACACCGCTGGTACTTTCGGCCCCATAGGACCGATCGCCACATCTCGGTACGAAGACGCGGCCGAAGTCGTCTCGGTCAACCTCATGGGCATGTGGCTGTGCGTCAAACACCAAGCGCGCGCGATGAGCGGCACGGGAGGGGGAGCCATCGTCACCACCGGCTCGGTCGCCTCGTTCCTCGGACACTCGGGCAGCCCGATGTACGCGGCCACCAAGCACGGGGTGGTCGGTCTCACCAAGGCGGCAGCCCTCCAGCTGGCGCCCCAGGGCATCAGGGTGAACGCGGTCTGCCCCGGTTCCACCGACACTCCCATGCTGCGCGAGCTGTACCCCGACGCGGACCAGATGCGGGCGCGTGCCGGCCGTGCACCGCTGGGGCGGGTGGGCGAGCCGGAGGAGGTCGCGGCGGCAGCGCTCTGGCTGGCCAGCCCTGCGTCCAGCTATGTGACCGGCCAGGCCCTGGCGGTCGACGGCGGTGTGACCGCGGGAAGTCCGGCCCCGGTCCGTACGACCAAGCAGTGAACGTCCGGCACAAGGAAGCACGAAGGAGAAACATGAGCGCCACGCTGTACGACAAGGTCTTCGACCTGCACACCGTGCACGACTACGGGGACGGCCGGGCACAGCTGTTCATCGGTCTGCACCTGGTCCACGAGGCCACCAGCCCGCAGGCGTTCGCGATGCTGCGCGAGCGCGGTCTGCCCGTGGCCATGCCGGAGCGCAACGTCGCCACGGCCGACCACGTGATCCCCACCGACACCGTGACCCGCCCGTTCCTCGACCAGCTCGGCGAGGACATGCTGAGCGCGCTGGAGAACAACACCCAGGACTTCGGGCTGCGCTTCCTGGCGCCCGACGGCGGCGAGTACGGCATCGTCCACGTCATCGGCCCCGAGCAGGGCCTCACCCAGCCCGGCATGACCATCGCCTGCGGCGACTCGCACACCTCCACCCACGGAGCCTTCGGCGCGGTCGCCCTGGGCATCGGCACCTCCCAGGTCCGTGACGTACTGGCCACCCAGACCGTCACGATGAACCGCCTCAAGGTCCGCCGCATCCAGATCGACGGCAAGCTCTCCGCGGGCGTCACCGCGAAGGACGTCATCCTGCACGTCATCCACGAGCTCAGCGTGGTCGGCGGAGTCGGTTACGCGTACGAGTTCGCGGGCGAGGTCATCGACAACATGTCGATGGACGAGCGCATGACCGTGTGCAACATGGCGGTCGAGGGCGGCGCCCGGTGCGGCTACGTCAACCCCGACGAGACGACCTTCGAGTTCCTCAAGGGCCGTGCCTCTGCCCCCACCGGTGAGGCGTGGGACCGAGCCGTTTCCTGGTGGCGTTCCATCGCCTCCGACGCGGACGCCGCGTACGACGACGTGGTCCTCATGCAGGGCTCGGACATCCGCACCATGGTCACCTGGGGCATCAACCCCGGCCAGTCCGTCGCCGTCGACGGCCTGCTGCCCGAGCCCTCGGAGCAGGACGCCGAGACGGCCTCCTCGTACGCCGAGGCCTACGACTACATGGGGATGAAGCCCGGCACCACGCTCGGCGACTACCCGATCGACGTCGCGTTCATCGGCTCGTGCACCAACGGCCGCCTCTCGGACTTCCTGGAGGTCGCCGAAGCCCTCAATCGGACCGGCTCGCACGTGGCACCCGGCGTGCGCGCGCTGGCGGTCCCCGGTTCCAACGCGGTCCGCGAGGAGCTCGTCGCCCTCGGAGTGGACCGGATCCTCGAAGAGGCCGGCTTCGAATTCCGGCTGGCCGGCTGCTCCATGTGCCTGGCCATGAACACGGACAAGCTGGTGGGCCGCGAGCTGGCCGCGTCGTCCTCGAACCGGAACTTCAAGGGGCGGCAGGGATCTCCCACCGGCCGCACGATGATCATGTCGCCGATCGCCGTGGCCGCGGCGGCCGTGCACGGGTCCGCCATCGACCCGGCCGAGGTCTTCGGTTCCGCCACCTCCTCCCTCGTCTCCTAAGGATTCCTCCCGTGAGCAGCACAGTTGACACGCGTGTCCGGTCCGTCACCGGCACCACGGTCGTCATCGACGGCCACGACATCGACACCGACCGCATCATCCCGGCGCGCTTCCTGAAGCACCTGACCTTCGACGCGCTCGGGAACCACGTCTTCGAGGACGACCGCAAGCAGAACCACGCGCAGGGCATCACCCACCCGTTCGACGACCCGGCGCGCGCCGGTGCCTCGATCCTGCTGACCTCGAAGAACTTCGGCTGCGGTTCCTCGCGCGAGCACGCCGCGCAGGCCCTGTACCGCTGGGGCGTGCGCGCCGTGGTCGGCGAGACCTTCGGCGAGATCTTCCGCGGCAACTGCGGGACCATCGGCCTGCCCTGTCTGAGCCTGTCCCCCCAGGACGCGCAGGACGCGCGGACCATCGCCGCCGCGGACCCGCAGGCCGAGACCGAGGTCGACCTGGAGAAGGGCACCTTCAGCATCGGCGGCCGGACGTTCGCCGCGGAGATCTCCCCCTCGCTGCGGGACGCCTTCCTCTCCGGGACCTGGGACACCCTCACCGAACTGCTCAAGTCCACCGGCGAGGTGAAGGCCGCCACCGCCCGGCTGCCCTACCTGAACGGATTTCGATCGGCATGATCCACGAGACGGCGGGACTGCGGGACGGACACCGGGCCAGGGTGTGCGTGGGCACCGACCGGGTGCTGGACGAGCTGCTCGACGAAGCGGCCGACGAGCTCCGGCGGGCCGGCCACGACGTGGTCCGCGCGGACGACCCCCGCACGGTGACGGGGCCGCTGGACGCCCTGCTGGTGACCTCCCGCACGCCCGTCGGCCCTGATCTGCTCGACCGCCATCCGGGGTTGCTCGGCGTGGCATTCGCATCGAGCGGCGTCAACTCCATCGATGTCGCCGACGCGACGCGGCGCGGCATCATGGTGGCCAACGGAGCCACTCCGCAGAACCACGGCAGCATGGCCGAGGCGACCGTCATGCTGGCCCTGGCCCTGCGCCTCAGGCTGCCCGACCGGATCGCCGCGCTCGCCGAGGGCCGGGCGAGGCCCCGCCCGGCCGAGCTGGACAGCCACTCCCTGCGTGGCGCCACCCTCGGCCTGATCGGCTTCGGCCGGATCGCCCGCGAGGTGTGCATCCGGCTGGAAGGCTGGGGCGTCGGCAAGATCCTGTGCCACACCCGCACGCCGCGTCCCGACGCATGGCCGCAGGTGGAGTTCTGCGGCCTCGACCGACTCCTCGACGAGTCCCACGTCGTCAGCGTCCACCTGCCGCTGAACGACGTCACGCGCGGACTGCTCGGGCAGGAGCAACTCGCCCGGATGCGCCCGGACTCCGTACTGATCAACACGTCCCGGGGAGGCATCGTGGACGAGGACGCGCTCGCCCGCGCGCTGCACCGGGGATCGATCGCGGGGGCGGCGATAGACACCTTCGCCGTCGAACCCCTGCCGTCCGACAGCCCGTTGCGGGGTGCTCCCGGTGCACTGCTCACCGACCACGTGGTCGGGCACACCGTGGAGATGTACCGCTCGCTGGTGCCCGCCGCGGTGGACAACATCGAGCGAATACTGCGGGGCGAACGGCCGCCGTTCCTCGTCAACCCCGAGGTGCTGATCGCGCACGCTCCCGCCGGCGACCACTGACCCGCATTCCTCCAGGAGGTTCCTGCCGTGACCGTGCTCTTCGAGTGCACCTACGACCATCGGCGCTACGTCGGCCTCGGTGTCCCCCAGGACGGGGCGCCCCTGCGTCTGCACCCCTTGGGCGAAGCCGACCTGCGCGTGCTGCTGCAACGGTCCGGAGGTGACGAGACCGCCCTCCGCGACGCACTCGCCGCTGCGGGACCCGCGCTCGACGTGCCGGCCGCGAACGTCCCCCAGGTACGGATGAGGCCGCCGCTGCTCCCGGAACACATCGGGGACGCGCTGGTCAGCGGCTTCATGATGACCCACCACGTCAAGGCCGACGCCGCGGTGCCCGACCAGCCCAACTGGTTCGTCAAGGGCCTCGGGAACGTCCTGAAAGTCCCGGGCGCCCCCCTTTCCGTTCCCGGCGACGCCGTGACCGTCACCGAGGAGGCGGAGGTCGTCCTCGTCTACGTCGACGACGAGCAGGGCGAATCCCACTACATCGGCTACACGTTCGGCAACGACCTCACCGACATCGGCCGCTTCAAGCAGCACGCCGGACACCTCTCGTACGCCAAACTCTGCGACACGGCCGTCGCACCCTGGCTCCACCTCGGCGAACCGCCCCGCTCGGTGACCGGCGAGGTCACCGTCGAGCGGGCCGGAACACCGGCCTGGAAGGGCTCGTTCACCACCGGCACGGACGCACTCCACTACGACCTCGACACGATGATGCGCCGCCTGTTCGCCTACGGCTCCCTGCACCACCCGGGCCGTACGCACTACGTGTTCATCGGCGCCGACCGCAGCAGCTTCCACGGCGGATTCCGCCTCGAAGACGGCGACCTGATCACCCTCGACTTCGCGAGCCACGGGGTGAAGGTGTCCAATCCGCTGGAGTGGCAGAGCCCTCGGTAACCGACGGGGTGCGGCGGACGCGGCAACACATATCCGCGTGCCCTCTCGTACACCGGTACGGCATGCTGTGCCGGTGTACGAGAGCCATCTGACCGTGCTGTGCGACGGTGACGAACTGCGCAGGCTGGAACTCTGGGCGGACGCGCGCCGGGACAGCGTGAAGTTCACCCACATCGCACTGTCCCGGGGCCGGACCCCGGACCAGCCCATGCTGACGCTGCGCGGCACGCGACCGACGTACGAGGCGGAGGCCGCCGCCGTACGCGGGACAGTGGCGTGCCTGACCGACGACGGGTTCGTGGTCGCCCGCTGGAAGGTGGAGTGCGCACCCTGGGCGGTGGAGGTGCCGCAGGACGACGCCGGGGCATCGGCGGCACGGCCCGGCGCCGGGACCGGACGCCACTTCGAGCACCACGTGAAGCTGCTGCTGCCCAGCTCGTACGACCGGAGCGCCCTCGTCGCGCTGGCCGAACGCCACGGTGCTCACGTCTCCCGGAACGCGCGGAGACAACGTCCCGACGGCCGGCAGGAACGCTTCGTCACACAGCGTTGCCACGACGTGGGCGACGACCGCGCCGCACACGCCCTGGACGGCTTGCTCGCGGAGCTGGCCTCGTACGACGTGATCGACGTCGAGCGGGAGTACGTCCTGCTCGACAGTGGACCGGAACTGGACGAAGGGTGGCTGGCGCCATGAACGCGGAACACGGCACACCGGAGAGCGGCCCGCCACCGCAGCAGTGGCCCCTGCACGACCTGCCGAGCTGGTCGCGCGCCGAGAGCGGGTTCCCGCGCACGCTGCTGCGGGTGATGGATGCCGAGGCCGTGCAGAAGGCGGTCTTCGATCCGGCGCTCAAGCAATTCCCCAACGCCTACCGGGCCTTGGACCCCGTCTTCCGCACCCCTGATGCCACCCGTGCCTGGCAGAGCGCCAGGTCGCAGGCGCTGACCACGGTCAGGGACGGCGTGGCCGCCTCGCCGTGGGCGCGGTCGCTGGTGCTGCGCGGCAGCATGCTGATGGCTCTGTGGTTCGGCGAGGTGGCGCGCGAGCCGGGCGACCTGGACTTCGTGGTCGTCCCCTCCTCGTGGGACATGTCCGAGACGCGCACCGCCACCCTCCTGTCCGGCGTCGCCGAAGCCGCCGAACAGAGCGCCTCGTCCCGCTCGGACGGCCTGCGGATCGACGCCGCCGGAGCCGTGTACGAGGACATCTGGACCTACGAACGGGTCCCGGGCCGCCGCATGATGCTGCCCTGGAGCGCGCCGGGCACCCCCGGCGGCTGGCTCCAGCTCGACTTCGTCTTCGGCGAGTCCCTTCCCGAGCCGCCGGAGCCGATCCCCCTCCCCTCCCGGGACCTGCTGTACGCGGCCTCCCCCGCGCTGTCCCTGGCCTGGAAGGTGATGTGGCTCGTCGTCGACGGCTACGCCCAGGGCAAGGACCTGTACGACGCGACCCTCCTGGCAGAACACCACCCGCTGCCGAACGCCCTGTTGCAGGAGGTCTTCCGCGTGGGGGGCGAGTGGCCCGAACCCGCGCACGAGCGGGTCCTCGGCACCCACCTGGACGAGGCCCTCCAGTACGTCGAGTGGAACCACTTCGCCGACGAATACCCCCAGTTCGCCACCCGCGAAAGCGAATTCATCGACCGCCTCCGCACCGCTGTCGCCCCCACCTTCGCGGACGACCCCGTCCCGGGGGCGGAGGAGCAGGCGGACCAGGCTTGAATTCTCGGAGATTCAGACGCCCCGCACGGAGCTGAGGCCCGGACAGCCCCGGCTCACGCGATCGGACCGAGCAGGGCACGGGGACGGCGGCCCAGGGCGCGGGTAGGGCCTGGCCGGGGCGGTGGGTGTCGCACCACGGGGCGTGGGCCGTGTGTGACAGCCCGGAAAAGCAGAAAACCCCACGTGAAGTGGGGTCTTAGCTGGTGTCCGAGGGGGGACTTGAACCCCCACGCCCGATAAAGGGCACTAGCACCTCAAGCTAGCGCGTCTGCCATTCCGCCACCCGGACAAGGTGTCTGTCGTTCGGGGCTGTTTTGCGCTGGCCCGTTCCGACATGGAAAACAATACCAGGGGTTCGGGGTGGGTTTCACCTGCGTTTGGCGTGGTCAGTGACCTGCGGCTGGCTTGCTGGAGGTGATCCGGACGTCGCCGCGCCGCCCTGCGCACAGGGTGTTGCGCGGCGTGTACGCGCAGTAGAGATCGTGGCGGTGGGTGGCCCTGGCGGGGCGGTCGCCGCCGGTGGTCTTCCTCGTGCACGAGACGTCCTCGGGGCCGTTGGGCCGTACGGGTCGGGCCGGAGGACCGTTGTACGTACGACTGAGGTGGCATGCGGAGGGGTGCCCGCCCAGGGGGCGCGGTGCGGCCTAGTTTCGGCGGGGTGAGTACTCCAAGCGGTTCGCGCTCTCGCAGGCCACGGGCTCTCTCGCCGCTGCGCGAGCATCTGCGGGACACCTTCTGGTTCGCCCCGACGGCCGGGCTGGTGGGGGTGGCCGTGCTGTGGTGGGCGGCGTCCGCCGTGGACGCGGAGATCGTCGAGCTCATGCGGCAGGAGGGGGACTACGACGGCATCGCCATGCTGATCGGGTATGCCGAGGATGCCAAGACGATCATCACGACGGTCAGCTCGGCGATGCTCACGTTCATCGGTGTGGTCTTCAGCATTTCGCTGGTGGCCGTGCAGATGGCCAGCGGGCAGTTCAGCCCGCGGGTGGTGCGGATCTTCGTGCGGAGTCGGATCACGAAGCTGACGTTCGCCGTCTTCCTCGCGACGTTCGTACTGTCGTTGCTGGTCATGGCCGCGTACGACGGCGAGGGTGACCCCCGGCTGGTGAGCACGGTGCCACTGGTGCAGAGCGTGCTGACCATGGTGATGGTCGGTCTGAGCCTGCTGCTGTTCATCGTGTACGTGAACTCGACGCTGCGGCTGATGCGGGTCAGCCATGTCATCGACCGGATCAGCCGGGAGTCCCTGGCTCTGCTGAGGAAGCAGGAGCGGCAGAGCGAGGAGGACATCGCGCTCGGGCAGGAGACGGCCAGGTTCGCGCACCAGGGGCGGGCCGGGGTGCTGCGGGACGTGCACATCGCGCGGCTGGTGCGGGTGGCGCGGCGGCGGGGTGTGGTGCTGCGGTTGATTCCGCGGATCGGGGACTTCGTGGTGCCGGGGACTCCTGTGATCGCCGTGCACGGTGAGGGGGCGGTGTCCCGGAAGGCGTTGCGGTACTCGGTGTCGGTCGGGGTGGAGCGGACCTTCCACCAGGATCTCGGGTTCGGGCTGCGGCAGTTGGCGGACATCGCACTGCGCGCACTGTCGCCCGCGGTGAACGATCCGACGACGGCCGTGCAGGCGCTCGACCGGATCGTGCAGTTCCTGTCGGTGGCCGTGGAGCTGCCGCTGGGGGCGCTGCGGCACCGGGACGCGGACGGGGCCGTGCGGTTCGTGCAGGACGTTCCGGGGTGGGCGCCCCTGGTGGACCTGGGGCTGAGTGAGATCCGTGGGGCGGTGGTGGGCAACCCGCAGGTGTCGCGTCGGATGATGGCGGGCATCGAGGACCTCTTGCTGCTCGCGCCCGAGGGGCGGCGGGAGGTCCTGCTCCGGCACCGTGCGCTCCTCGTGGAGACGGTGGAGCGGACGGTGCCGGATGCCGCCGAGCGGGAGTTCGCGCTCACGGCCGACCGTCAGGGGATCGGGTGAGGGCCAGGGTGAGGGGCCAGGGTGAGGGGCCAGGGTGAGGGGTCCGGGTGAGGGGTCCGGGTGAGGGGCCCGGGTGAGGGGTCCGGGTAAGGGGCCCCCGGGTGGGACCGACTGACGGGACCGCCCGAGGGGACCGCGCACGCGCGGCTGCGCGTCAGTGGCGGCGCGTCAGTGGCCGCGTTCGCGCAGGGAGTGCAGGTGGGCGCTGGACTTCCGGGCGAAGGCGAAGGCGTCGGTGGGGTTGTCGTGTTCGGCCTGCCAGTGGTGGTCGCGGCGGCCGTGGTGGGTGCGGTTGACCGCGGAGATGAAGCGCTTGTAGTCGATGTCGCCGTCACCGACGTCGGTCATCCGATAGCCGTCGCGGGATGCGGCGTCGTGCTCGCCGTCCTTGACGTGGAAGAGCGGGTAGCGGTGGGGCTGCTTGAGCACGTAGTCGAGCGGGTCGAAGGGGGCGGGGGTGCCGTCGGCCCTCTTCGAGAAGCGGAACTGGGCTGCGTACGCCCAGTAGATGTCCATCTCCAGGTGCACGAGGCGGGGGTCGGTCTCGGCGAGGAGGACGTCGTAGAGGCGGGTCCCGGGCCTGTCGGTGGCGAAGGAGAATTCCTCGGCGTGGTTGTGCTGGTAGAACTTCATGCCGCGCTGGCGGGCCGCTTCGCCGTACGTGTTGAACTCCTCGGCGCAGCGCTTCCAGCCGTCGACCGTCGTGCCGTAGCGCCAGGGGCCCGACGCGGTGCCGATGTGCTGGAGGCCGAGGGTCTGGGCGTCGTCGAGGACCTTGTCGAGGTTCTGGGCGAAGGTGTAGGCGTGGGGGTTGTTGTCGTCGTAGTAGCCGACGTGGCTGCCGATGCCGCGCAGGCCGTGGTCGCGGGTGAGGCGGCGGAGCTCGGGCAGGGTGAGGGGGCCGGCCGAGCCCTGGGTGTAGCCGGCGTACTCGACCTCGTCGTAGCCGTAGAGCGCCAGCTCGGCGAAGACCTTCGCGAAACCGAGGGTCGCGACCTTGTCGCGCAGGGAGTAGAGCTGGATGCCGAGGCGGCCGGGCGGGAGTACGGGCCGGCCGCCACGGCCCTTGTCGCGGGAGGCTTCCTGGGCTTCGGCGGCTGCTGCCGGCGGGGCCGCGGCGGCGCCCAGGAGTGCGGCGGCGGTGGCTCCGGCGGCCACTCCGAGCATGTTCCGTCTGGAGAGGCGGTGGGTGAGCTCGGCGACCTCGGAGTCGTTGGCCTTGCTGGTGTTGCGGGGCATGCGGGCTCCTCGTGCAGCTGTGGGTGTGGGTGTGGGGCGGGTGTCAGGTCAGGCCCGCCAGGTGGAGCAGCAGGGCCTTCACTTCGGTGGCCGCGGTGCGGCCGGCGAGTGCGTGGGGGGTGGAGCAGAGGATGAGCGGACCTTCGTCGTCGCTCGCGGGGAGGCGGCCGTGGCTGCCGCGGACGGGTGTCGGGTCCAGGGGGACGACGGCCATCCGGTAGCGCATGCCGAGTTTCTTGCGGGCGACCGCGGCGGCTGCCCTGAGTCGTACGTACGGGTCGAGGGGGTCGAGGAAGAGCTCGACGGGGTCGTAGCCGGGCTTGCGGTGGATCTCGACGAGCTGGGCGAAGTCCGGGGCGCGGGCGTCGTCGAGCCAGTAGTAGTACGTGAACCAGGCGTCCGGGGCGGCGACGGCGACCAGTTCGCCGGAGCGGGGATGGTCGAGGCCGTGGGCCTTCTTGCCCTCGTCGTCGAGGAGTTCGGCGATTCCGTCGAGCCCTGCGAGCGCGGCCCGGGCCGCGTCGAGGTCTTCGGGGCGGCGTACGTAGACGTGGGCGATCTGGTGGTCGGCGACGGCGAACGCCCGTGAGGTCATGGGGTCCAGGTACTCCATGCCGTCCTGCGTGTGGACCTCGATCAGGCCGGCGCGGCGCAGGGCCCGGTTGATGTCGACGGCGCGCGAGACGCGGGTGATGCCGTACTCGGAGAGAGCGACGACGGTACGTCCCTCGGCCTCGGCCTCGTCCAGAAGGGGCGCCACGACCTCGTCCAGGTCGGCTGCCGCGCGGTGGGCGCGGGGGTCGTCGGGGCCGTAGCGCTGGAGGTCGTAGTCGAGGTGCGGGAGGTAACAGAGGGCCAGGTCGGGGTGGTTCGTACGGAGGATGTGGCGGGTTGCGCCGACGATCCAGCGAGAGGAGGTGAGGTCGGCGCCCGGGCCCCAGAAGTGGAAGAGGGGGAACGTGCCGAGCTTCTCGGTCAGTTCGTCGTGGAGGGACGGGGGGCGGGTGTAGCAGTCCGGTTCCTTGCGGCCGTCGGCGTAGTAGACGGGGCGGGGCGTGACGGTGATGTCGGTGTCGGCGCCCATCGCGTACCACCAGCAGATGTTGGCGACGGTGTAGTGGGGGTGGGTGCGGCGGGCGGCGTCCCAGACCTTGTCGCCGGAGACCAGGCCGTTGTGCTGGCGCCAGAGGAGGACTTCGCCGAGTTCGCGGAAGTACCAGCCGTTGCCGACGATGCCGTGTTCGGCGGGGGTGGTGCCGGTGAGGAAGGTGGACTGGGCGGAGCACGTGACGGCGGGGAGGACGGTGGTGAGGGGGGCTTGGGAGCCGGTGCGGGCGAGCCTTCCGAGGCGGGGCATGTGGTCGAGGAGTCGGGGCGTGAGGCCTACGACGTCCAGGACGAGGAGGGGGATGGGAGTGGCTGCGGGGGTGGATGCGGGGGGCGAAGTCGGGGCTGGGGTGTTGGCCGGGGCGGGAGTGGGATCGGTGGGCGGCAGTGCGGGCTGTGGGATCTGTGGGGTCATGGGAGCTCCTTGAGGCCCAGGTCTGTCAGGAGGTCGCGGGCGAGGGCGAGTTCGGCGGCGATGCCGTCGGCGAGTTGGGCGCGGGAGCGGGGGCGGAGCTCGGGCGGGAGGGCTTGCCAGGTGTAGGTCTCGACCTCCAGATGAGGGGTGAGGGGGTGGCCGGAGGGGTGGGCCATGAGGTGGGTCAGGGCGTCCTGGAGGACAGCGAGGGTGGAGGTGAGGGGTGGGGCGGGTGAGGTGTGGAGGGGGACGTGGAAGTGAGCTCGCCAGGGGGTGGTGGTGGGGAGGGCGGTGGTGGTGAGGGCTTCGGGAAGGTCGTCGGTGCCGAGGAGGGTGTGGAGCGGCGGATTCGGAGGGAGGGCGGGGGCCGTGGGGTGCCGGGGAACCTCAAGCGCTGCGGGGACTTGAGCGGGGTTGGGGTCGGGAGGGCGGGTGGTGGCTACCGGAGGGAGGGTGGTGGTGGCCACGGGAGGCTCGGTCTGCGCCGGAGGGTGGGGCGTGGCCGCCTCGGCAATGCAGGCGGGGGCCGCCACGGCAGGGCGGGCATCGACTGTCACAGGAGGATCAGCCTCGGTCGTCCCAGGAAAGCAAGGGGTGGCGGCGACCGCAGGGTGAGTCGTGGCGGACACGGCAGGGTGAGCGTCGGCCGCCGCGGCAGGACGGGCGCCGGTCGCCGAGGCAGGACGGGCGCCGGTCGCCGCGCCAGGACCGGCATCGGTCGCCGCGCCGAGGTGGGCGGCGGGCTTTGCCGGGGGGTGGGTGGGGGTGCGGGTTTGGTGGAGGAAGCGGGGTTCGGCGAAGTGGGAGAGGGCGGTGCGGACTTCGGGGAGTTGGGGGTCTTCGGCGTGCAGGGCGGCTGAGAGTTGGGCCTTGGCGATGGGGATGTTCGCGGTGGTCAGGGCGGACAGGGCGGTGGCCGGGTCTTCGAAGGACGTGGCGAGGTGGCAGGTGTCCACGCAGATGCCGATGCGGGGGCTGGCGAGCGTGGTCAGCGGGCCGATGGTGTCGGCGGTGGTTTCGATGGTGCAGCCGGGTTCCGGTTCCAGGCCGATGCGGATGGATTTGCCGGTCAGCTCTTCGAGGGCGTCGAGGCGTTCCGCGAGCGTCGTGAGGGCGGTGCGGGCCGTGGTCGCGGCGGTGGGGTGCCGGTCGTACGGGGTGCGCCAGGCCAGCGGGAGCGTGGAAATGCTGCCCTCCGTCACGTCGTCCGGGAGGAGTGCGGCGAGGAGGCGGGCCAGTGTGGTGGTGTAGGAGAGGCGTTCCGGGTCGGTCCAATCCGGCTTGTAGACGCGGTACTTGACCTCTTGGGCGCCGAAGCCCTCGTACGGGAAGCCGTTGAGGGTGACGACTTCGAGGCCGCGCCGGTCGAGTGCGGAGCGCAGGCCGCGAAGGGCCGCCGGATCGCCGGCCAAGGTGCGTGCGGCGTCCCTGGCCAGCCACAGGCCGATGCCCAGGCGGTCCCTGCCGAGGCGTTTGCGTACGGGCTCGCAGTGCTCGCGGAGCTGGGCCACTACGCCGTCGAGGGTCTCGGCGGGGTGGACGTTGGTGCAGTACGCAAGGTGGACGGTCGAACCGTCCGGGTGGCGGAAGCGCATGTGGGGTGTCGTCCCCTTCCGGTGCCGGGGTGGGGGGGGTGGGGTGCCGTGCGGTGGGGCTCTACTCGCCGCCGCGGAGGATGGAGTTGCCCTCGTGGAGGAGCGGTGGGGCGGCGGGCGCCGTCAGGTCGAGCCGACCGCTGAGGCCGTAGAAGGCGGCGGGGTTGCGCCACATGACCAGGTCCACGTCGTCGGCGGAGAACCCCGCGGCGAGCAGCGCGTCGGCGGCCTTGCGGGTCTTGAGGGGATCGCTCCTCCCCCAGTCCGCCGCGGAGTTGACCAGGATGCGGTCCGTGCCGTGCTCCTTGATGATCGCGACCATCCGGTCCTCGTCCATCTTGGTGTCCGGGTAGAGGGAGAAGCCGAGCCAGCAGCCACTGTCGGAGGCGGCCTTTACGGTTGTCTCATTGAGGTGGTCGAGGAGGACCCGGTCCGGAGGGAGGTGCGATTCGCGTACGACGTCGAGGGTGCGGTGCAGGCCCGCGTGCTTGTCGCGGTGCGGGGTGTGCACGAGCGCGGGCAGGCCGTGTGCGGCGGCGAGTTGGAGCTGGGCGGCGAAGGCGTGGTCCTCGGCCGGGGTCATCGAGTCGTAGCCGATCTCGCCGACGGCGACCACGGAGTCCTTGACCAGGTAGCGGGGCAGTTCGTCGAGGACGGGGGTGCAGCGGGGGTCGTTCGCCTCCTTGGGGTTGAGGGCGAGCGTGCAGTGGTGGGCGATGCCGTGCTGGGCCGCGCGGAAGGGTTCCCAGCCGAGGAGACCGTCGAAGTAGTCGAAGAAGCTGGCGGGCGAGGTGCGGGGCTGGCCGAGCCAGAAGGACGGCTCGACGACCGCGCGGACCCCGGCGGCGTACATCGCCTCGTAGTCGTCGGTGGTGCGGGAGGTCATGTGGATGTGCGGGTCGAAGAGGCGCATCAGGACTCCTCCGAGGGGGCCTCGGCAACGGGGGCGGCAGCCTGTGGAGCGGGGGCCTGGGCGGTGAGGGCGAGGACTCGGTGCAGGTCGGCGGGGACGGGGCGGCCGGCGGCGGTGCGTTCGGCGGCGTAGTCGGTGAGCATGTGGGCGAGTTCGCCGTCGCCCCGGGCTCTGCGGGCCAGGGCGTGGACGGTGTCCACGGGGACTCCCGTGAAGAGGCACTTGAGGACGGCGTGCCGCCAGGCGTGCGGATCCAGGTGATGTGCGGCGTACGGGCCGAGCGCGGCGGCGACCAGGCGGGTGTCGTGGGTACGGAGCGCGTCCTCCACGAGCGGCAGGGCGGATCCGTCGCGGGCGTGGCCGAGGTACGGCAGCGCCAGCAGCACGGCTCTGCGCTCGGCGGCCGTGCCGTGGGTGTAGAGGCGGTGGGTGGTGGAGCGGTCGGCGCGGGCGGCGCAGAGGAGGAGGATGCGGGCGGCGGTGGCGGGACCGGCGGGGTCGTTGGATGTGGGGGCCGCCTCGGTGAGGGGGCCGCTGGTGCGGCAGTGGCGGCCTGCTTCTGCGAAGCGGGTCTCCCAGGTGGGGAGGTTGGCGCGGTACGCATTCCGCCGCCGCGATGGTGCTGGTGGGCCCTCCGTCCCCCGCGTGCGGCGTGCCGCGGCAGCCGCTGCTTCGGCCAGGGCTTCGTGGAGCCAGGCCCTGGCCGCGCCGCCGAGGTGGACTTCGAGGGCTTCCCTGAGCACGGTGGGGCTGTCGGCGGGGACGGTCGTCACGGTGTGCCTTTCGCGTGCGCCGGTGCGGGGGTGCCGGACGGCTGTGTCGGCCGGGTGGCCGGCCGGTGGAGCCCCGCCGTCGCCTCGCGCAGGAACTCCCGTGAACCGCGCGCCAGCTCGGGGCCCGCGTGGGAGTGGCGGGGCAGTTCGACCACTGTCAGGCCCTGGTATCCGGCCGCCTCCAGTGCGGCCAGTACGGGCGGGAAGTCGATCTCGCCCTCGCCGAAGGGCAGGTGCTCGTGCACTCCTCGGCGCATGTCCTCGATCTGTACGTGGCGCAGCCAGGGCGCCGCCTCCCGTACGCAGTCGGCGGGCGAGACCGCTTCCAGGCACTGGCAGTGGCCGATGTCGAGGGTGAGGCCGAGGTGCTGCGGGTCGCCGAGGGCGTGGCGGAGGCGGTGGAAGTCGGCGAGCGTGGCGAGGAGGTGGCCGGGTTCCGGCTCGACGGCCAGGGGGACGCGGGCCGCCGTGGCCGCTTCGACCACCGGAGCCATGGCGGCTGCCAGCCGCAGCCACGCGACATCGGGCGGCGTGCGGGCCGGGAGCGTACCGCTGAAGCAGTGCACGGCGTGGGCACCCAGTTCCGCACCCACCCGCACTGCCGTACGGAGCAGGTCGGCACGGGCGGACCTGTCGGCGGGGTCGGCGTCGAGGAGGGTCGGGCCGTGCTTGCGGCGTGGGTCCAGGACGTAGCGGGCGCCGGTCTCGACGGTGACGGTGAGGCCGAGCCTGTCCAGACGTGTCGCCAACTTGGCTGTGAGAGACGGCAGTTCTGGGGACATCGGGTCGAGGTGCATATGGTCGAGCGTGAGGCCCACGCCGTCGTAACCGAGGTCCGCGAGGAGCGCCAGCGCGTCGTACAGGCGGAGGTCGGTGAGGCCGTTGGTTCCGTAGCCGAAGCGGAGGGGTGTGCGGTGGGGGTTCGGGGCGGAGAGCGCCCCGGGGTGCCGGACGGGTTGCCGGGCCGATTCGGGCCCGGGCTGCCGGACCGGCCGCTGGGCCCAGTCCTGGACGGACTGCCCGGGGAGGTCTTCCACCGGCTTCATGTGGGGCTCACCTTTCGCGCGAGGCGACGGGCCAGAGGTGCCAGGACCAGCAGTGCCACCCCTGCGCCGGGGGCTCCGGACCTGGCCGCCAGTGCGGCCTGGAGCGGGATCATGGCGCGGATGCCGCCGCCGACCGCGCGCTGCGTGAGGGGCGGGGACGGGTTGAGCGCGGCATGGAGCAGGGGGCGGCCGACGGTACGGAGGTAGGCCGCAGCGAGAGCGCAGACCAGAATGCGGCCGGATGCGACGCCACGCCCCGAGGCGGCAACCCCCGGGACGACCCCCTGCCGGACCGCGCCCCGGCGGAAGGCCTCCTGTCGGACCGGATCCCAGCCGCCCGCACCCTCGCGGACGGCCCCCGGCCGGACCACACCCCGACGGACAACCGCCTGTCGGACCGGACCCCGGCGGACGGCCCCCTGCCGGACCCCGCCGCCCCCGCCGCCCGCGCTCTCGCGGACGGACGCCTGCCGGGCCCCGTCAAGGCGGGCCCCGCCCCTCCGGGCAGCTCCCGGCCGCATCCCACCCCGATCGCTCCCGCCCAGCCCCGCGCCGTCCCCCGGCCTGCGGGGCAGGACCGCCGCAATGGTCGCCGCTGCCCCAAGTGCAGTCAGTGGCGCAGTCGTTGAGCCTCCCTGCACCTCGTGGCGGGACAGCTCCGTCACCCCGTAGGTGTGGGCTCCGAGCACGGTCGCAGCGGACAGGGCGTCGGCCAGGCCCCAGGGGAGGTGCCAGGTGCCGGCAGTCCCCCGGCGGGAGGGTCCCGGCCCCCGCGTGGCCGGACGGGAAGGGCTCCGTCCTGCCGAACCCGCAACCGCAGCCTCCGCGCGGGTGGCACCCGGGCTCGCAACCGAAGCCTCCGGAGGGGTGGCACCCGGGGCGGCAGCCCCCGTCGCCACCGCCCCCATCAGCAGGTCCAGTGCCCGCGCCGTCGCCATCGTCGCCGGGCCCAGTGCCGTGTGCTTGAGCTTCAGGTCGTAGGCCCAGACGGTCGCGGTGACCGCCGTCGCCGCGGCGAGTGCGGGGCGGCCCGCGCGCGAGGCGAGGAAGAGGCCTGCCGCCGACAGGGTGCAGGCCGCCGAGAGGGCCGCCGACGGGGTGATCCGGCCCGAGGGGATCGGGCGGTGCGGGCGGTCCTGCGCGTCCTCGGCGCGGTCCGCCCAGTCGTTGAGGGCCATACCCGCCTCGTACAGGCAGAGGGAGGAGGCGAGCGCCAGTGCCGTACCCCTGTTGGGGCGTACGGAGAGCGCCGCCGCTCCGGCGAGTGCATCGCCGGGGACGGTCAACAGGGCTGATACGCGGAGCAGTTCGAGCCAGGCGCGCACATCTGCTCCGGGGGGATTCGTCATGCCGCTCCCCCGCCCAGCGCCGCGCCGAAGGCGAGCAGGTCCGCGTACTGGTCGGCCAGGGACGCCGAGCCTGCGCCGTCCGGGTCCTTGAAGTAGAAGGCGAGGGCGGGGAGGGGGCCCGGGATGCCGCGTTCGTGGGCGCGGGCGAGGATTCGGGCCAGGTCCAGGACCAGGGGTGCGGCGAGGGCCGAGTCGCAGCCCTGCCAGGTGGTTTGGAGTGTCATGCGGGCGCCGAGGAAGCCCTCGAAGGCGATGTGGTCCCAGGCCGTCTTCCAGTCGCCGAGTGCGGGGACCTCGTCGATGTGGACTTCGCCCTGCGGGAGCCGGCCGAGGGCGTCGATGAGGACGCGGGTCTTGCCCGCGTTCTTCGCCGCCGCCGCTGCCGGGTCGGCGAGGGCCGCTCCGTCGCCGCCGCCGAGCAGGTTCGTACCCGACCAGGCACGTACGGACAGTGCGCGCTGGACGAACATCGGGGCGAGGACCGCCCGTAGGAGGGTCTGGCCGGTCTTGCCGTCGCGGCCCGCGTACGGCAGTCCGCTCGCGGCCAGTTCCGCGGCCAGGGCGGGGGCGTACAGGCCCGTGGAGGGGGTGAAGTTGACGTACGGGCAGCCGGCGCGGATGGCTGCCGCCGCATAGAGGGAGCTGGGCGGGAGGGCTGCGTCGGAGGCGGAGGGGGAGGCGGAGGCGGAAGCGGAAGCGGAGGGGGCCGGTTCGGTCGAGGAGACGTTCACGACGACCACTCGCGCCAGTGCGTGCCGGGTGCGGAAGTCGGTGATGTCCGACGCGAAGGCGGCGATCAGCCCCGTGTCCGTTCGGGTGTCGCCCGGCAGCGGCCCTCCGGGCCTGATCTCCGCGTCTGCGGCGTCAGTTCGGCGCGCACGGCGGCGGTCAGGCCGTGCGGCAGGACGCCGCCGGCCTCCAGGTCCTCGGCCCGTTTGGGCAACGGGCAGCTCGCCGTGTCGTGGCCGCCGAAGACCAGGGAGGTGAGGGGCGGCAGGCCGGATTCCGCGAAGGGGGCGGTCTCGGTCACCATTCCGGTCGGCGGGTGCAGGCCCGCCGCCGTCGCCGCGCAGCCCGCGACGGCAGTGGTCGCGACCGATCCGCGTGCGCCGACGAACCAGACGCCGGTGCGGACCGAATCGCCGGTGCGGGCCGAATCGCCCATGCGGGCCGAATCGCCGTAGCGGTCCGGGTCAGGAGAGTTGCGTACGGCATCTGTGGGCACGGCGGAGCCTCCCTGCGCTGAAGCACGGCTGGGGTGTTGAGGCGTGTGGCGAGGGCGGCGGGAGAGGCGAAGTGCCCCTCCCGCCGCCTGTGTTGCGGCATCAGCGGCAACACGGACCTGCTAGGAGGGCAGTTCCTTCAGCTGGATGTCGCGGAAGGACACCCGGTCGCCCGGCCCGTGGTTCTGGAGGCCGAAGTGGCCGTCCTTGAGACTGCGGGCCGGGTCCGTGTTGGTGAAGTCGTTGATCTTCGCTCCGTTGAGGAAGATCTGCAGACGTTCGCCCTGGACCCGGATCTCGTAGCTGTTCCACTGGCCCGGCGGGCGCAGCACCCGGTCGCGTTCCTTCAGGTTCGCGGACTTGAAGGAGTAGACGGATCCGGTGGTGCGGTCCGGTGCGTCGGTGGCGTCGATCTGGATCTCGTACCCCTTGGTGACCGCCGACCACGGGTCGTCGGATGCCGGGAAGCCCACGAACACACCGGAGTTGTCGTCGCCGGTCATCTTCCAGTCGAGCTTCAGGGAGTACGACTTGAACTCCTTGGCCTGGTACCAGAGGAGGCCCATGCCGCCGTCGGAGCGCAGCTCGCCGTCGACGACGTCGAACTTGCCGGGTCCCGCCTGCTTGAAGCCTTCGAGGGTCCTGCCGTTGAAGAGCGGCCGGTGGCCGGTCTGCGGCTTGCAGTCGGCCTTGACCTGTCCTGCCGCGTAGCGCAGTCCGCCCAACAGGTGCTGGCGGAAGGCCGGTTCGGCGTACGACTCCTTGGTGTGGCCGCCGCCGGTGTAGAAGGACCGGCCACCCTCGTACGTCTGGCACCAGGCGATCGGGTGGTCGCCCTTCATGGTGCCGCCGGTGTACGTCGTCTCGTCGAGCGTGGCGAGGACGCGGGCCTTGCCCCGGGGGTTGGTGCGGTAGTTGTACCACTCGTCGGTGCGCTCGACGGCGTCGCCGAGGTGTGCGGTGGCGGGGTGCTTCTTGTCCTCGGTCCGGACGGTCGCCTTCTGGATCTGCGGGTGGGAGGCGAAGTACGCGCCGACGAGTCCGCCGTAGAAGGGCCATTCGTACTCGGTGTCGGCGGCTGCGTGGACGCCGACGTAGCCGCCGCCGGTGCGGATGTAGTTCTCGAAGGCCTTCTGCTGGTCCGCGCCCAGGACCTCGCCCGTCGTGGACATGAAGACCACGGCGTCGTAGCGGGCCAGGTTGCTGGTGGTGAACTGGGCCGCTTCTTCGGTGGAGTCGACGGTGATGTTGCTGCTCCTGCCCAGCTCCTTCAGAGCGGCGACGCCCTCGGGGATCGAGTCGTGGCGGAATCCGCCGGTCTTGGAGAAGACCAGGACCCGCTTGGCCGTCTTGTCCGGTGCGCTGTTCGACAGTGCGAAGTCGTCGAGGTCGTAGAGCGCGCCGGGGCCGCCCTTGAAGACGAGGAAGAGCTCGGTGGTCTTCCTGGGGACGTTGCGCAGCGGTACGTCGACGTCCTGGAAGGTCTCCCAGCCGCCGGTCACCGGGATCGGCGCCGAGCCGAGGATCGGGCCCTTCGCGGATCCGGTACGGACTTCGAGGAAGCCGCCCGCGCCGCCGGAGGAGATGCGCGCGGTGAGCTTGGTGGAGCCGGTGAGGTGGTAGGGCTTGAAGGAGATCCAGTCGTCGTTGTCGATGTCGCCGACGGTCTTGCCGCCGTGCGCCGCCGCCTTGTCGTGGACCTTGATCCCGAACTGGCCGTTGAAGTGCTCGGCCTGCCGGTGCCTGGGCTGGATCTGGGCCTGGTCGTGGCTGGTCAGCGGGGCCTGGCCGCCGCCGCCCGCGTCCGTGTACTCGGCGTCGAAGACTCCGAAGATGTTGGCGTTCGGGTCGTGGCCGCCGTCGGACGAGGTCTTGATGGCGCCGGAGCAGCCGTTGGCCGAGGTGATCGGGTGGCCGTGGCTGTCGTGGCCGAGGATGTACGTGACCTTCACCTTGGTGCAGTCGATCGGCTTGCCGCCCGCGCCGTCCTCGGCGTCGGTCACCTTCACCTTGAAGGGGATCTCGTCGCCGAAGCTGAACAGCGTTCCCTCGGCGGGGAGTTCGAGCGTCACCTTGGGTGCGGTGTTGCCGACGACGACGTGCGCGCTCGCCGATCCGGTGCGGCCCGTCGGGTCCTTCGCCGTCACGGTCGCCGTGTACGTGCCGTTCTTCTTGTACGTGTGGGTGGGGTTGGGCTCCGTCGAGGGGGGCGTGCCGTCACCGAAGTTCCAGCTGTACGTGAGGGTGTCGCCGTCGGCGTCGGTGGTGCCCGCCGAGGAGAACGCGACCTTCAGCGGGGCCTGTCCCGAGGTCTTGTTCGCGGTGGCGACGGCGGCCGGGGAGCGTCCGCCGGTGGCGTTCTCGATCCGGTACAGCGCCGAGTTCTCGTCGCCGCCGAACCAGGCGGTGCCGTAGTCGAGGACGTACAGCGCGCCGTCGGGGCCGAAGGCGCTGTCCATGACCTGGGTGCCGGTCCACGGGAACGGGTTGATCTTCTGGACGGTGCCGTCCTCGCCCTGCTCGATCCGCTTGATCCAGCGGCGGCCGAACTCGGTGGCGAAGAAGTCGCCTTCGTACGCCTCGGGGAACTTCACCGGGGAGTCGAGGTTCGCGTCGTAGCGGTAGACCGGGCCGCCCATCGGGGACTCCGAGCCGGTGCCGAACTCGGGCACCGAGCCGCCGTCGTACGGGATCCAGGCCGCCTGGGCCGGCGGGAGGTCGACGAGGCCGGTGTTGTGCGGCGAGTCGTTCTTGGGGGCCGCGCAGTCGAAGGCGGCGCCGGAGGTCTTCGTCGCGAAGTCGTAGTCGACGTAGGGCTGGTTGTTGCCTGTGCAGAAGGGCCAGCCGAAGTTTCCGGGCTTGGTGACGCGGGCGAATTCGACCTGTCCGGCCGGGCCGCGCTGGGGGTCGGCGGCGCCGGCGTCCGGGCCGTAGTCACCGACGTAGAGGATGCCGGTCTTCTTGTCGACGCTGAAGCGGAACGGGTTGCGGAAGCCCATCGCGTAGATCTCGGGGCGGGTCCTGGCCGTGCCCGGGGCGAAGAGGTTGCCCGCGGGGACGGTGTACGAGCCGTCGTCGGCGACCTTGATGCGGAGGATCTTGCCGCGCAGGTCGTTGGTGTTGCCGGAGGAGCGGCGGGCGTCGAACGCGGGGTTGCGGCCGGGGCGTTCGTCGATGGGGGTGAAGCCGTCGGAGGCGAAGGGGTTGGAGTCGTCGCCGGTGGAGAGGTAGAGGTTTCCCGCGGCGTCGAAGTCGATGTCGCCGCCCACGTGGCAGCAGATGCCACGGGTCGCGGGGATGTCGACGACCTTCTTCTCGCTGGCGTTGTCGAGGGTGCCGTCCGCCTTGAGGGTGAAGCGGGAGAGCCGGTTCACGCCGTCGAACCTGGCGAAGTCGGCGGCGGTGCCGGTTTCGGGGGCGTCGCCTGCGGGGGTGCCGAGGGGTGGGGCGTAGTAGAGGTACAGCGCCTTGTTCTGGGCGAAGTCGGGGTCCAGGGCGATGCCCTGGAGGCCCTCCTCGTCGTGGGAGTAGACGGGGATCTTGCCTGCGATGCGGGTGTTGCCCGCCGCGTCGGTGGCGCGGAGTTCGCCGTTGCGGGACGTGTGCAGGACGGTGCGGTCCGGGAGGACGGCGAGCGACATGGGCTCGCCGGTCTCCTCGGCTCCCTTGGCGAGGGTGACCTGCTGGAACTCCTCGGCGGCGGCCCGGGGGGCGGGGGTCGGTTTCGCGGCGGCGAGCTGAGGGGCCGTGAGGGCGAGGACGGTGCCGGTGAGGAGGGCGAGGGATCGCCGGGCTCTGTGGGTTCTCCGGCTTCTGGAGCGCTTTCTGTGCACGGGATCCTCCGGGGTGAATTGCCGGGCGGAACGGGTGGGGGCTCCTGCATGGGGGACAGGGGCCTCATGTCATGTACACGACCTGGACGGTAGCTCCGTTTGTACGGGCCCGAAAGGGCTTGCGCGGCAAAGAAGTTGGGCTTTGCCCAGGACGTGGACAAAGTGCGTGTGCGGGTACGCAGGTGGGGGGTTGCTGTCCCGGGCTGCGCCCGGTGCACGGACTGCGTCCGCGCGTCCTCAAACGCCGGACGGGCTGAGATGCCAGGGGCGCGGGGAACTGCGCGACCAGCCCCCACGCACCCGCACAGGCCAACCGGCCCGGGGCCCGTGAGGCTCGCCCCGCCCGCTCATCCCCCTCCGAACGCCGCGTCGAACGCCGCACCGGGCGGGTCGAAGTCGAACCGCTTCAAGTGCGCGAGCGCCTCCGGCGCCCCCGACAGGCGGTCCATGCCCGCGTCCTCCCACTCGACCGAGACCGGGCCCTCGTACGAGATCGAGCGGAGCATCCGGAACACGTCCTCCCAGGGGACGTCCCCGTGCCCCGCCGACACGAAGTCCCAGCCCCGGCGCGGGTCGCCCCACGGCAGGTGCGAGCCGAGGCGGCCGTTGCGGCCGTCCAGCCGCGTCCGGGCCTCCTTGCAGTCGACGTGGTAGATCCGGTCACGGAAGTCGTACAGGAAGCCGACCGGGTCGAGGTCCTGCCAGACGAAGTGCGAGGGGTCGAAGTTCAGGCCGAAGGCGGCGCGGTGGCCGACCGCTTCGAGCGCGCGATGGGCCGACCAGTAGTCGTACGCGATCTCGCCGGGGTGGACCTCGTGGGCGAAGCGGACGCCCTCCGCGTCGAAGACGTCGAGTACGGGGTTCCAGCGTGCGGCGAAGTCCTCGTAGCCCCGGTCGACCATGTGGGCGGGGACCGGGGGGAACATCGCCACCAGGTGCCAGATGGACGATCCGGTGAAGCCGACGACCGTACGGACTCCGAAGGCTCCGGCTGCGCGCGCCGTGTCGGCCATCTCCTCGGCGGCCCTGCGGCGTACGCCCTCCCCTTCGCCGTCGCCCCAGATGCGGGACGGCAGGATCGCCCGGTGGCGTTCGTCGATGATGCTGTCGCAGACGGCCTGGCCGACCAGGTGGTTGGAGATCGCCCAGCACTTCAGGCCGTACTTGTCGAGGAGGGCGTGGCGGGAGTCCAGGTAGGACGGGTCGGCGAGCGCCTTGTCGACCTCGAAGTGGTCGCCCCAGCAGGCGAGTTCGAGGCCGTCGTATCCGAAGTCGCGGGCGTAGGCGCAGACTTGCTCCAGCGGCAGGTCTGCCCACTGGCCGGTGAAGAGGGTGAAGGGACGTGGCATGTCAGGGGCCTCCTGGTCGGCGGGATGGCGGGTCAGCGGGTCAGCGCGGGACGGGCGTGTAGACGGCGTTCTTCTGCGCGCTCTCCTCCACCGCGGCCAGCACCCGCTGCACCTGGAGGCCGTCCGCGAACGACGGTTGCGGGTCGGTTCCCGTGGCGATGGCTTCGAGCAGGTCGCGGGCCTGGTGGACGAAGGTGTGCTCGTAGCCGAGTGCGTGGCCCGGCGGCCACCACGCCTCCAGGTAGGGGTGGCCGGGTTCCGTGACGAGGATGCGGCGGAAGCCCGCGGACTGGGCGGGCTCGGTGTGGTCGTGGAAGGAGAGCTCGTTGAGCCGCTCCAGATCGAATGCCAACGAGCCGCGCTCACCGTTGAGTTCCAGGCGCAGCGAGTTCTTGCGGCCCGCCGCCATCCGGGTGGCCTCGAAGGAGGCGAGGGCCCCGGAGGCGAGCCGGCCGGTGAAGAGCGCGGCGTCGTCGACGGTCACCTCACCCCGGGGGGCGGGCGCGCCCGGATCCGGCCAGGGCCGTGAGCGTACGAACGTCTCGGTCTGCG
Source organism: Streptomyces sp. NPDC054863 (assembly GCF_053610825.1). NCBI lineage: Bacteria > Bacillati > Actinomycetota > Actinomycetes > Kitasatosporales > Streptomycetaceae > Streptomyces > Streptomyces sp. NPDC054863. Next base: position 71,476 of record NZ_JBSGZD010000005.1, read on the forward strand.
CGGACACCCCCACTACCGGCTCCCCCGCCAGGAACTGCGCGAGGTCCACGATGTGCGCGCCGAGGTCGCCCAACGCCCCCGAGCCCGCCCGGTCGCGCCGGAGCCGCCAGGTCAGCGGGGCCTGCGGGTCGACCAGCCAGTCCTGGAGGTAGGCGACGCGCACGTGCCGCAGCGGGCCGATCCTGCCCTCGGCGACAAGGGTGCGGGCGTACGAGATGGCGGGCACGCGGCGGTAGTTGAAGCCGACCATCGACAACTGACCCCGTAAGCGGGCGAGTTGGGCGGCGGACTCCATCGACTGCGCCTCCTCGACCGTATTGGCGAGCGGCTTTTCGCACAGGACGTGCTTGCCCGCCTCCAGTGCGGCGATCGCGATCTCGGCGTGGCTGTCGCCCGGGGTGCAGATGTCGACGATGTGTACGTCGTCCCTGGCGATCAGGGCCCGCCAGTCGGTCTCGGCCGCCGCCCAGCCGTGCCGGTCCGCCATCGCCCGCACGGCGCTCCGGTCGCGTCCGCAGACCGCTGCGAGCACGGGGCGGGCGGGCAGGTCGAAGACCCGGCCCACGGTGCGCCAGCCCTGGGAGTGGGCGGCGCCCATGAAGGCGTAGCCGACCATGCCGACGCCGAGCGTGGGGGGTTCCGTTGCTTCCATCCGGGTCTCTCCTTGTCCGTCGTCGTACGAAGTGGCCTTGTGCGCTCAGCGGTCAGCTGAAGCCCTGGGGCAGGTACTCGTCGACGTTGTCCTTGGTGACGACGGCCGAGTAGAGGGTCACCGAGGCCGGGATCTCCAGCTCGGCCATGCCGCCGACGCCCTTGCCCTGACCGAGCGCACGGGCCAGGTCGATGGCCGATGCGGACATGGTCGGCGGGTAGAGGACGGTGGCCTTGAGGACTCCCGTACCGGCCTTGATGGCGTCCATGGCGGACTTGGCACCCGCGCCGCCGACCATCAGGAAGTCCTTGCGGCCCGCCTGGGCGATGGCGCGCAGCGCGCCCACTCCCTGGTCGTCGTCGTGGTTCCACATCGCGTCGAACTGCGGCTGTGCTTGGAGGAGTTGGGCCATCTTTGCCTGACCCGACTCCACGGTGAAGTCGGCGGCCTGGCGGGCGACCTTCTTGATGTTCGGGTAGTTCTTGAGGGCGTCGTCGAAGCCCTGGGTGCGGAGTTTCGTCAGTTCGAGGCTGTCGACCCCGGCGAGCTCGATGACCTTGGCGTTCGGCTTGTCCTTGAGCTGTTCGCCGATGTAGCGGCCGGCGTTGAGGCCCATGCCATAGTTGTCGCCGCCGATCCAGCAGCGGTACGCCTGCTGGGAGGCGAAGACCCGGTCCAGGTTGACCACCGGGATGCCCGCCTTCATGGCGGCGAGGCCGATCTGGGTGAGGGCCTTGCCGTCGGTGGGGAGGATGACCAGGACGTCGACCTTCTTGTTGATGAGGGTCTGGATCTGGCCGATCTGGGCGGCTGTGTCGTTGGAGCCCTCGGTGATGTCGAGGGTGACGTCGGAGTACTTCTTGGCGCGCTCGCGGGCGTTCACGTTGATCGCGTTGAGCCAGCCGTGGTCGGCCTGCGGTCCTGCGAAGCCGATGGTGACCTTCTTGCCCGGCTTGTCGTCGGCGGCGGGCTGGTTGTTGGTGGCGGGCCCCTCCTTTCCCGCGGGCTCGTTGCTGGTGCAGGCGGTGAGGAGGGCGGTCGCGGAGACGGCGGCGCCGCCGAAGAGGATCCCTCTGCGACTGGTTCCCCTGCTGGTTCCTGAACTTTGCGGCATGACGGTCGGACCCTTCGGCTCGGGTGGTCAACTCGGTTGATGTGCCGGTGTGTTGCTAGGTGGATTCGCCGCGCACGGTGCGGCGTTGCACCAGGACGGCGGCGACGATGATCGCGCCCTTGGCGATCTGCTGGACGTCGCTCTGGAGGTTGTTGAGGGCGAAGATGTTGGTGATCGTCGTGAAGACGAGGACACCGAGCACCGAGCCGACGATGGTGCCGCGTCCGCCGGTGAGGAGGGTGCCGCCGATGATCGCGGCGGCGATGGCGTCGAGTTCGTACAGGTTGCCGTTGGTGTTCTGGCCGGAGCCCGACAGGACGACCAGCATGAAGGCGGCGATTCCGCAGCACAGGCCGGACAGCAGGTAGAGGTAGAGGCGCTGGCGGCGCACGTCGATGCCGGCGAGGCGGGCGGCTTCCGCGTTGCCGCCGACCGCGACGGTGCGGCGGCCGAAGGTGGTCCGGTTGAGGATCAGCCAGCCGACGACCGTGACCAGGGCGAACACGAGAACAAGGGGCGGGATCCCGAGGACGTACGCGTCGGGCACCCCGAGGTCGAGCACCGACTCCACGGTGACGATCTGGGTCCTGCCGTCGGTGATCTGGAGGGCGAGGCCGCGGGCGGACGCGAGCATCGCGAGGGTGGCGATGAACGGCACCAACTGGCCGTAGGCGATGAGCAGTCCGTTGACGAGTCCGCAGGCGGTGCCGACGATCACCGCGGTGAACAGGATGCCCGCGAAGCCGAACTCCTGGGTGGCCAGGGTCGTCGCCCAGACGGAGGCGAGTGCGACGATCGCACCGACGGAGAGGTCGATGCCGCCGCTGGTGATGACGAAGGTCACGCCGACGGTGACGACGCCGATCACCGACGCCTGCGTCAGGACCAGTTGGAGGTTCCCGGTGTCCAGGAACTGGTCGGGCTTGGTGATGCCGCCGACGGCGATCAGGACGGCGAGCACCCCGAGGAGGGAGAGGCTTCGGACGTCGAGGCGCAGCCCGTAGGCCCGCCAACCGCCTTTTGTGCGCGGCGACTTGAGGCCCTGTGGGTCGTGGTGCGGCGTGACGCCTGACGCGTCGGAGACGTCGGACTGCGTCATGAGGCGGGGCTCCCTTCCATCACGAGGTCGAGTACGCGGTGTTCGTCGAGTTCGTGCGCGGGCGCGGTGTGCACGAGGCGTCCTTCGCGCAGGACCAGGACCCGGTCGGCGAGGCCGAGCACCTCGGGGACCTCGCTGGAGACGAGGAGTACGGCGAGTCCCTCGTCGGCGAGGCGGCGGATCACCGCGTACAGCTCGGCGCGCGCACCGACGTCGACGCCGCGGGTCGGTTCGTCGAGGAGCAGGACGCGGCAGCCGCGCAGCAGCCATCGGGCGAGTACGGCCTTCTGCTGGTTGCCGCCGGAGAGGGTGCGGATCCGGGCATCGGGGTTGTCGGGCCTCAACGACAGTTCACGGGTGGCCTGTTGGGCAGCCTTCCGCTCGGCGGCGCGGTCGAGCCAGCCGCCCCTGGAGAAGCGCGAGAGGGTCGAGACCGAGACGTTGCGGGTGACGGATTCGAGCATGAGGAGGCCCTGGGCCTTGCGCTCCTCGGGGGCGAGCCCTATGCCCGCACGGACTGCGGCACGCACGCTTCCGGTCCGCAACTGCCGCCCGCCCACTGCCACGTGACCGGCGGTCGGCCTGCGCGCACCGTAGATCGTCTCCAGGATCTCGGAGCGCCCCGAACCGACGAGTCCGGCCAGGCCGACGATCTCACCGGGGTGGATGTCCAGGTCGAGCGGCTCGAACTCGCCTCTCCTGCACAGTCCTTGGATGCTCAGTACGGGCCCGGGGACATCCGGTGCGGGGGCTTGCCGCCTCCGTCGCTCCGGGAAGACGTACTCGACGTCACGCCCTGTCATCAGCGCGACGATCTCGCGGGTGGGGGTGGTACGGGCGGGGAGACCGACGGCCACCGCGCGGCCGTCCTTGAGAACGGTGACGCGGTCGCCGATGCGGCGGATCTCCTCAAGCCGGTGCGAGATGTGGACGACGGCGACTCCGTCGGCGGTGAGGGCGGCGACGATCCGGAAGAGGTTGTCGACCTCGTCGGGGTCGAGGGCCGCCGACGGTTCGTCCATGACGATGAGGCGTACGTCGTGGGAGAGCGCACGGGCCATCGAGACGATCTGCCGCTGGGCGGCGGACAGCGCACCGACGAGGCGGGCGGCGTCGATCTCCGGATGCCCGAGGCGGGTGAGCAGCGCGGTGGCCGCGGCGCGCGCGGCCCGGCCCCGTACGACGAAACCGGCGGTGGTCGGCTCGTGGCCGAGGAAGACGTTCTCGGCCACGGACAGGCCCTCCACCAGGTCGAGTTCCTGGTAGATGGTGGCGATGCCGAGGCGCATGGCGGCGATCGGCGACTTCAGGGCGACGGTCTCGCCGGCCCAGGTGATCCGTCCGCCGTCGGGCTGGTGGGCCCCGGCGAGCACCTTGATGAGGGTGGACTTCCCGGCACCGTTCTGCCCGAGCAGACAGTGCACCTCGCCCGGCAGGACCTCCAGGTCGACGCCGTCGAGGGCACGGACACCGGGGAAGGACTTGGTGATGGCGGACATGGTGAGGAGGGGCGCGGGACCGGGCACGGAAGCTGCGGCGGCGGCTCCCGAGGAGTCGACAGGTGTGGACACCGGGGCATCGACCGGTGCGGGCCACGGGGAGTCGGCGGCTTCGACCGCCGGGCCGCCTGCGGGTGTGTGCCTTGGGGTGTCCGCCCGTCCGGGGCCCGAGGCGCCCACGGATCCGGCCCCCGGAGCACCTGCGGGTGCGGACTCCGGATCGCCTGCGGGTCCGGGCTCCGGGGATTCAGCGACTTCGGCCCCCGGGCCGACTGCGGGTCCGGACTCCGGGGCCTCGGCCCGCCCGGACCCTGGGGCCCCTGCGGGTGCGGCCCCCGGGCCGGCTGTGGGTGGGAACCCGCCGGATTCCTTGGGGTCGTCCGGCGGGGGCGCCGGTGGAGATGCGTGCTCTGGTGCCATGACGTTTCCCCTCGGCGGATACGGCCGTGAGCGGACAGGGCTGTGCCAGGTGTGGGGCGCGCGGGGTGCGGGTGCGGGTGACGCAAGTGCAGGTGCAGGTACAGGTACAGGTCGCGCGGTGGAGCGGGGTGCGGATCGTCCGAGGTGCAGGCCACACGCGGTGCGGGTTACGCGGAGTGCGAGCGGTTCGGGCTGCAGCCGGTGCTGGATGCGGATCGGGCCAGGTGTGAGGAGCTGGCGGGGCGTGGTGCGGGGCTTCATCGGTGCCGGCCTTGCTCAATGCCGGCCTTGCTCGACACAGGTCGTACTCGTTGCGGGTCGTACGTCGATGCGGGTCGTACATCGATGCGGGTCGTACTCGATGCGGGTCGTACTCGATGCGGTGAGTGCGGGGCGGGGGTCTGCGGGGCCCGTGTCAGGCCGGGGAGAAGACGTGGTCGCTGATCAGTCGGGCGGCGCCGATGACGCCTGCCGCCGGGCCCAGCTCGCCCAGGACGATGGGGAGGTTGCCGGTGGCGAGGGGCAGTGACTGGCGGTAGACCTGGGTGCGGACGCTCGCGAGGAGGTTGTGGCCGAGGCCGGTCACCCCGCCACCGATCACCACCAGGCCGGGATTGAAGAAGCTGACCAGGCCCGCGATGACCTGGCCGACCCGGTTGCCGCCCTCGCGGATGAGGGCGAGGGAGGTCGCGTCCCCTGCCGCTGCCGCCGCGGCCACGTCGGCCGCGGTCAGGTGGCCGGCCACGTCGAGGCGGCCCGCGAGTTCGGCGGAGTGGCCCGCGCGGGCGGCCGTCTCGGCGTCGCGGGCCAGTGCGGCGCCGCTGAAGTGGGCCTCCAGGCAGCCCCTGTTGCCGCATGCGCAAGGGCGGCCTTCCGGTTCGACCTGGATGTGGCCGATGTCGCCCGCGCTGCCCGTCGTGCCCCGGTAGACCTCGCCCGCGACGACGATGCCGCAGCCGATACCGGTGCCGATCTTGACGCAGAGGAAGTCGCCGACGGAGCGGGCGACGCCCGCGTGCTGCTCCCCCATCGCCATGAGGTTCACGTCGTTGTCGACCATGACGGGGCAGCCCAGTTCCTGGCTGAGCGCCTCGCGGACCGGGAAGCCGTCCCAGCCGGGCATGATCGGCGGGGCGACGGGGACGCCCTCGGGGAAGCGGACCGGGCCCGGGACGCCGATGCCCGCGCCGTCGAAGCCCTCGGCGATGCCCGAGGCCTTCAGTTTGGCGGCCATGGTGAGGGCCTGTTCGAAGACGGCGACGGGGCCTTCCCGTACGTCCATGGGGTGGTTGAGGTGCCCCAGGACCTCCAACTCGGCGTTGGTGACGGCGACGTCGATGGACGTGGCGCCGATGTCGATGCCGAGGAAACGCAGTCCCGGGGCGAGCCGGATGTTGTGCGAGCGCCGGCCGCCGCGCGAGGCGGCGAGTCCGTCGGCGACGACGAGCCCCGTTTCGAGGAGCCGGTCGACCTCGACCGCGAGCTTGGAGCGGGAGAGGTCGACCTGGTCGCCCAGCTGGGCACGGGAGTTGGGGCCGCCGTCGCGCAGCAGGCGGAGCAGTCGCGCCTGGTGCGCGTTCGCGGGTCGAGCCGTCATGCGCCTCACGTGCCCCTCCTGCCTCTTCGGCCTGCCTCGGGCTCGCCCGGCCTACGGGCCTGGGCGGGCTTTGGAGGGGAACGTAGCAGCGGCTGCCGGGACTGGGAAGAAGTTGCGCGGGAATCCGGTGCAACTTTCTCCAGAGCGAGGACAAAGTCGTGGCACTTGCAGCCGCACGCTTCCCGGCGCCCTGATCCGCCGGACGGGAACCGGCCCGGCCGGCCCTAGGGGCAGCGCACGACCTGACCCGCGTACGACAGGTTGCCGCCGAAACCGAACAGCAGGACCGGTGCTCCGGAGCGGATCTCGCCGCGTTCGACCAGTTTGGAGAACGCCATCGGGATGCTCGCCGCCGAGGTGTTCCCCGAGTCGACGACGTCCCGGGCGATCACCGCGTTGACCGCGCCGATGCGCTGGGCGAGCGGCTCGATCAGGCGGAGGTTGGCCTGGTGCAGGACGACTCCCGCCAGCTCCTCGGGGGCGACCCCGGCGCGCTCGCACACCTTGCGGGCGATCGGCGGAAGCTGGGTGGTGGCCCACCGGTACACGGTCTGGCCGACCTGTTCGAAGCGCGGGGGCGTGCCCTCGATCCGTACCGCATGGCCCATCTCCGGTACGGACCCCCACAGCACGGGGCCGATCGCGCCCGCGTGCATACCGGCGAAGCCGCCGTCGTCCGATTCGGTCGCCTCGACGACCGCCGCGCCCGCGCCGTCGCCGACCAGAACGCAGGTGGAGCGGTCGGTCCAGTCGGCGATCTCGGTCATCTTGTCGGCACCGATCACCAGGACCCGGGTCGCGGAACCGGCCCGTACCGCGTGGTCGGCCGTCGCGAGGGCGTGGGTGAAGCCCGAGCAGACGACGTTGAGGTCCATGACGGCGGGCGAGCCCATGCCGAGGCGGGCGGCGACCCGGGCGGCCATGTTGGGCGAGCGGTCGATGGCGGTGGAGGTGGCGACCAGGACGAGGTCGATCTCGGCCGGGGCCAGCCCGGCCGAGGCGAGCGCCTTGGCCCCGGCGTGCGCGGCGAGCTCGTCGACCGGCTCGTCCGGGCCCGCCATGTGCCGGGTTCTGATGCCGACCCGGCTGGTGATCCATTCGTCGCTGGTGTCTACCAGCTTCGCCAGGTCTTCGTTCGTGAGCACCTTGGCCGGTTGGTAATGCCCGAGCGCAACGATCCGTGAACCGGTCATGCGGCGCCTCCACCCCTCATTGCGGACAGTCGGAGCGTCCCAGTCTTCTTTGTGACTCACCGGTACGAGGGTGCGTGAATCAACAGCATTCGCCACCCGGACTTTGGAGCTTCCCGCCCACCCCACGGACAATGGGCGCCGCAATACGCACCTCCGCTCGTTTCTTCACTCTCTCCACCTCTTCACCCTCGTCACCTCTTCACGTCGGGCAGGACTGATCACCATGGGCCGGGTCACCGCACGCCGCCGCGTCATCCGCATCAGGGACGGGGCCGTTACCAGCCGTCCGGACACACTGGTGGCCGAGGAGCCGCTGGAGATCAGGCTCAACGGGAAACCGCTGGCCATCACCATGCGCACGCCCGGCGACGACTTCGCGCTGGCCGCGGGTTTCCTGGTCAGCGAGGGTGTGCTCGGCGACGGGGCGGAGGTCGCGAACATCGTCTACTGCGCGGGCGCCCAGGAGGACGGCGCCAATTCGTACAACGTGGTGGACGTCAGGTTGGTTCCCGGGACGCCGGTCCCCGACATCACCCTGGAGCGCAACGTCTACACGACGTCCTCGTGCGGGCTGTGCGGCAAGGCCAGCCTCGACGCGGTCCGTACGCAGGCGCGCTTTCCGATCGCGGACGTTCCGCCGGTGCGGGTGACTCCCGAGCTGCTGTCCTCCCTGCCGGACCGGCTGCGCGCGTCCCAGCAGGTGTTCGACAAGACGGGCGGGCTGCACGCCGCCGCGCTGTTCTCCGACACCGGCGAGCTGATCGACGTACGGGAGGACGTGGGGCGGCACAACGCCGTGGACAAGCTGGTGGGGCGTGCGCTGACGGACGGACGGCTGCCGCTGTCGCGGGCGGTCCTGCTGGTGTCGGGGCGGGCGTCGTTCGAGCTGGCGCAGAAGGCGGTGATGGCGGGGATCCCGTTCCTGGCCGCGGTCTCCGCGCCGTCGTCGCTGGCCGTGGACCTGGCGGTGGAGACGGGTCTGACGCTGGTCGGGTTCCTGCGGGGGCCGAACATGAATGTGTACGCGGGTGAGGAGCGCATCCTCCTGCCGTAACGGCCCGTGCGCCGCACCCCGTGGCCCCGTGCACCGCGTCCCGTGCACCACGTCCCGCGCCCCGTGCACGACGTCCCGCGCGCCGCACCCCGTCAGCGCCTCTTTGAGGTGCGGTTCTCCACGGGTGCCGGGAAGAACTGGAGCTCCAGCGTCGCGGGTGGCTTCGCGATGCCGGGCCCGCCCGCCGCGACCCAGGCCAGGATCTCGTCCGTGGCGTCGTCGTCCAGCGCCCAGCCGACCCAGGCCGCCCGGCCGCCCCGGCGACGCCCCTCGGTGGACGGCTGGACGACCACGACGTTCGCCTGTCCGCAGGGGCCGAGGCAGTCGCTCGTACGGACGACCAGACGGCCCGCGGACCCTGCCGCCGCCTCGCGCAGGCGCGCGAGCTGGCCCTCGTGGTCGGTGCCGGGGTGTTTGCGGGCGTCGCCGCAGCAGCAGCCCCGGCACACGGTGAGGGCGCAGGGGCGGGAGCCGAAGGTACGTATCGCTGAGGTCACCCGGTGATCTTGCCAGCCGCCGCCGCGGGGCGAAATGACGGGTCCTGCACGTCCTGCGACAGCCCCTCCTGCGGCAGTACGTCCCTGGCGCGCCTGCGTGCGATCACCGCGCAGACCATCAGCTGCATCTGGTGGAACAGCATCAGCGGCAGTACTGCCAGGCTCGCGTGCGCCCCGAACAGTACGGTCGCCATCGGCAGCCCCGCCGCCAGGCTCTTCTTCGACCCGGCGAACTGGATCGCCACCCGGTCCGCCCTGGCGAACCCGAGCCGCTCCGTCCCGTACCAGGTCAGCGCCAGCATCACCGCGAGCAGCACGGCCTCCACGGCGATCAGCACCACCAGCCTGACCGCGGAGACCTGCTGCCAGATGCCCTGGACCATGCCGGCGCTGAAGGCCGCGTACACGACGAGAAGTATCGAGCCCCGGTCGAAATGGCTCAGCCCCTTCTTGTGCCGGGTGACGAGGCCGCCGATCCAGCGGCGCAGCAACTGCCCCGCCAGGAACGGCACCAGGAGCTGGAGCACGATCTTGAGCAGCGAGTCCATGGAGAACCCTGCCGAGCCACCACTGATCAGCAGCGCCGCGAGGAGCGGGGTGGCGAGGATGCCGATGATGCTGGAGAAGGATCCGGCACAGATCGCGGCGGCGACGTTGCCGCGGGCGATCGAGGTGAAGGTGATCGAGGACTGGATCGTGGAGGGCACCAGGCACAGGAAGAGGAAGCCGTTGTAGAGCTCGGGCGTGAGGACGTGCGGGACCAGGGCCCGGCCCGCGAGTCCGAGCAGCGGGAAGGCCACGAAGGTGGCGGCGAGCACCGTGAGGTGCAGCCGCCAGTGCTTCAGTCCCTCCACGGCCTCCGCCGTCGAGAGCCGCGCCCCGTACAGGAAGAACAGGAAGGCGACCGCTCCCGTCGTGAGGTGCCCCAGCACCGTCGCGGCAGTGCCGGAGGCGGGCAGCACAGTCGCGACGACGACGGTGGCGACCAGCGCGAGTATGTACGCGTCGACGGGCAGCCAGGAGGGCAGCTTGGGGCGGTTCATGAACGTCATGGTCGCTCCCCGCCCCCTGATCGGGAAACCCGCACACCGTGCTCACTGTTATTGCCGTTCGCGATGGCACGGCGGGTGGGGGCGCGCTAGCGTCGCGTCGTATGTACGAACCCACGCATCTGCGCACCTTCCTCGCGGTGGCCCAGACCTTGAGTTTCACCCAGGCCGCGCGCCGTCTCGGGCTGCGCCAGTCGACGGTCAGCCAGCACGTGCGGCGGCTGGAGGACGGGGCCGGGCGGCGCCTCTTCGTACGGGACACGCACCGGGTCGCGCTCACCGAGGACGGTGAGGCGATGCTCGGCTTCGCCCGGACGATCCTGGCCGCGCACGAGCGGGCGGCGGCGTTCTTCACGGGGACCCGGCTGCGCGGGCGGCTGCGGTTCGGGGCGTCCGAGGACTTCGTACTGACCAGGCTGCCGGAGATCCTGGAGGCGTTCCGGCGCGACCATCCGGAGGTCGATCTGGAACTGACGGTGGAGCTTTCGGGCATTCTGCACCGGCAGTTGGAGAGCGGCAGGCACGACCTGGTGCTGGCGAAGCGGCGGGCGAACGACACGCACGGGGAACTGGTCTGGCAGGACCGGCTCACCTGGATCGGGGCGCCGGGACTGCGGGTGGACGCGGAACGGCCTGTTCCGCTGATCCTCTTTCCGGCACCGGCGATCACCCGGGCGCGGGCGCTGGAGGTGCTGGAGGCACACGGGCGGGCCTGGCGCATCGCCTGTACGAGCGGGAGTCTCAGCGGTCTGGTGGCGGCGGCGCGGGCCGGGCTCGGGGTGATGGCACACACGCGGGGGCTGATCCCGCCGGGGCTGGCTGAGATCTCGGTGCGCGGCGGGACGGCCGCACGCGCCGGGACGGCTGCGGCGCTGCCCGACCTGGGCACGGTCGACTTCGTGCTGTTGCACGGGAGCCGGAGGCCGGCGGCACAGGAGGCGGCGGAGGCGCTGGCCGGGGCGATCCTGGCCGGGGCGGACCGGCTGCACAGGAGCGGATGAGGGCGGGACGGGCGGACCCGCGTCCGGGCCCCCGCCGCCCGGGGAGCGGGCACCCGTAGGCGCCCGGTGGCCGCCGCGTACAGATTCCGTGGAGATTCCGCCCGGCCGGACTTACCCGGAAGTAAGGTCGCCGTCCGAGCCTCCCGCACCGGGGTGCATTGGGGTACCGTCACCGGCGCTGCGCGGAGCGCTACAAGGAGCAGGTCATTGCGCGAGTTCACTGTCCCACCCATGGCTGCGTCTCCTCAGGTCGGCGGACTGGCGGACGTCGTGTTCCGTCACGCCGAGGAGGACCCGCACCGGGTCGCGCTGGGCCGCAAGTCCGCGGCAGGACACTGGCTGGACGTGACCGCCGCCGGCTTCCGTGACGACGTGCTGGCGCTCGCGAAGGGGCTGCTCGCACAGGGCGTGCGGTTCGGCGACCGCGTCGCGATCATGTCCCGTACGCGCTACGAGTGGACGCTCTTCGACTTCGCGCTCTGGGCGGTCGGCGCGCAGCCCGTACCGGTGTACCCGACCGCCTCCACCGAGCAGGTCTTCTGGACGCTGCACGACGCGGAGGCCGTGGCGTGCCTCGTCGAGCACGAGGACCACGCGATGACGGTGGCCTCCGTGATCGACCGGCTGCCGCGGCTGCAGCGGCTGTGGCAGCTGGACACGGACGCGGTGGGCGAACTCGTCGCGTCCGGCGCCCAGATCGACGACGACGTGGTGCACCGGCACCGCCGTGCGGTCACGCCCGACTCGGTCGCCACCGTCATCTACACGTCCGGCACCACGGGGCGCCCCAAGGGCTGCGTCCTCACCCACGCGAACTTCATGACCGAGACGGACACCGTGATGGCCCGCTGGGAGCCGGTCTTCCGCTCCTCCCCCGGCGACGAGGCCTCCACCCTGCTCTTCCTCCCCCTCGCGCACGTCTTCGGGCGGATGGTGGAGGTGGCGGCGGTACGCGGCAAGGTGAAGCTGGGGCACCAGCCCGCCATGTCCGCAGGTGAGCTGATACCCGATCTGGCGGCCTTCCGGCCGACCTTCATCCTGGCCGTCCCGTACATCTTCGAGAAGGTCTACCACTCGGCCCGGCGGAAGGCGGAGGCGACGGGAAAGGCGGGCGTCTTCGACAAGGCCGTGGAACTCGCGGTCCGTTACGCGGAGGCGGTCGAGCACAAGGCGTTCGGCACGGGCCCCGGCCCCTCCGCCTCTTTGAGGATGCAGCACCAGCTCTACGAGAAGCTGGTGTACGGCAAGGTGCGCGACGCGATGGGCGGGCGCGTGCGGCACGCGATGTCGGGCGGCTCCGCGATGGAGCGACGGCTCGGCCTGTTCTTCGCGGGCGCGGGCGTCACCATCTTCGAGGGTTACGGGCTGACGGAGTCGACGGCGGCGGCGACCGCCAACCCCCCGGAACGCACCCGCTTCGGCACGGTCGGCCTCCCGCTGCCCGGCACGACGGTGCACATCGCGGACGACGGCGAGGTCTGGCTGCACGGCGGCCACGTCTTCGCGGGCTACCTGAACGATCCGGCCGCGAGCAGGGCCGTCCTGCACGACGGCTGGCTGTCGACCGGCGACATCGGCTCCCTCGACGAGGACGGCTACCTGACGATCACCGGGCGGAAGAAGGAAATCCTGGTGACGTCCGGCGGCAAGAGCGTGTCGCCGACGGGCCTGGAGGAACGGGTGCGGGCGCATCCGCTGGTCGCCCAGTGCATCGTCGTCGGGAACGACCGGCCGTACGTGGCGGCCCTCGTGACCCTCGACCTGGAAGCGGTCGACCACTGGCTGGCGATGCACAACAAGCCGCCGCTGGCGCCGAAGGACCTGGTGCGGGACCCGGACCTGGAGATGGAGGTCCGGCGGGCGGTGGTGGCGGCGAACACGCTGGTCTCGCAGGCCGAATCGATCCGGACGTTCCGGATCCTGGCCCACCAGTTCACCGAGGACCAGGGCCTGCTGACGCCCTCGCTGAAGCTGAAGCGGAAGGCGATCGAAAAGGCGTACGAGGTGGAAGTCAACGCACTCTACCGCTGAGCGGTGAGCGGGAGGTGCGCTCCGCCCGGGGACGGCCCTGTGCCCAGGGGGCAGGCTTCTAGGGGCGCGGGGAACTGCGCGACCAGCCACGACGCACCCGCACGAAGCCCACCCGCCACCCCGCAGCGAGCACCCAACGCCGAACGCCCCGCCCCAAGCGCCCCACGCCGAACACCCCGCGCCAAGCGGCCCGCCCCCGCGAAAATCCCCTCGCCCCGCCGCGCCCCGCCCCGGTACCCTCTCTCCCATGTCTACGCCCCGCGTTTCCTAGCTGAGGACCCACACCCACGTCACCCGTGTGTCCTTTTGCTGCTCCGGAGCGTAATTACATGATCACCGTGCGCGGTGCCGACGTCCGCGTCGGCGCCCGACTCCTGCTGTCCGGCGTCTCCTTCCACATCGCCCCCGGCGACCGCATCGGCCTCGTCGGCCGCAACGGCGCCGGCAAGACCACCCTGCTGAACACCCTCGCCGGGCAACTCCCGCCCGCCGCAGGGGAGATCACCCGCACCGGCTCCCTCGGGCATCTCCCGCAGGACTCCCGGGCCGCCGACCCGACGGTCTCCGTGACCGACCGGATCCTCTCCGCCCGGGGTCTCGACCGTGCGGTGCGGGCGCTGCGCGCTGCCGAGGCCGCCATGGCGCAGGTCGCCGACCCGGCCGCCGAGCGCCGGGCCATGTCCGCGTACACCCGCGCCGAGGCCCGCTTCCAGTCCTGCGGCGGGTACGCCGCCGAGGCCGAGGCCGCCCGCGTCGCCGCCGGCGTCGGCCTGCCCGCCCCCCTCATGGACCGCCCCGTCGGCAACCTCTCCGGCGGTCAGAAGCGACGCGTCGAGCTGGCCCGGATCCTCTTCGCCGACCACGGCACGCTCCTGCTCGACGAGCCGACGAACCACCTCGACGCCGACTCCGTCGCCTGGCTGCGCACCTTCCTGCTCTCCCACCGGGGCGGCCTCGTCGTCATCAGCCACGACACCGGCCTGCTCGCCGACACGGTCAACCGGGTCTTCCACCTGGACCCGGCCCGTGCCGCCCTGGACGTCCACAACACCGGCTGGCACGCCCACCTCGCCCAGCGCGACGCGGACGAGCGGCGGCGCACCCGGGAGCGGGCCGCCGCCGAGCGGAAGGCGTCCGCGCTGCACACCCAGGCGGACCGGATGCGGGCCAACGTCGCCACCGCCGTCGCCGCCAAGAACATGGCCCGGCGCGCCGACCGCATGCTGACCGAGCTGGCCCCCGTACGCCGCAGGGACAAGGTCGCAAAGATCCGGCTGCCGGAACCCGCACCGTGCGGGCGGACGCCCCTCGGCGCGATCAGCCTGACGAAGTCGTACGGGGACCAAGGGGTACTGCACGGTGTCGACCTGGCCGTGGACCGGGGCAGCAGGCTCGTCGTCCTCGGCCTCAACGGGGCGGGCAAGACGACCCTGCTGCGCGTCCTCGCCGGCCGCGAGGAGCCCGACTCGGGGCGCGTGGTGCACGGACACGGTCTGCGCCTCGGGTATTTCGCGCAGGAGCACGACACGCTGGAGGCGGCCCGTACCGTACGGGAGAACCTGGCGTCGGCGGCCCCGCACCTCGACGAGGGCGAGGCCCGGCGGGTGCTGGGGGCGTTCCTGTTCACGGGGGACGACGCGGACAAGCCCGCCGGAGTGCTGTCGGGCGGTGAGAAGACCCGCCTCGCGCTGGCAGGCCTCGTGCACTCCGGGGCGAACGTCCTGCTGCTCGACGAGCCGACCAACAACCTCGACCCGGCCTCGCGCGGCGAGGTGCTGGCCGCGGTCGGCTCGTACCCGGGGGCGATCGTGATGGTCACGCACGACGAGGGCGCGATCGAGGCCCTGCGCCCGGACCGGGTGCTCGTTCTGCCCGACGGGACCGAGGACCTGTGGAACCCGGACCACCTGGGGCTGGTCTCACTGGCCTGACGCGGACAGCGGCCCGCCGCGGGCAGCGGTAAGGGGCGGCCTCCAGGAGGTCGCCCCTTACCGGTCACCGGCTCCCCTCAAAGAGGCTTGCGCGCCTCGATGAGGAAGCGCGCCGTGTGCGCCACGAACGAGCCGTCCCGCCGGATCTGTGCGTCCATCTCGCGCAGCCGGTCCCGGTACTTGTCCACCGTGAAGCCGGGCACCATCCAGATCACCTTCCGCAGGAAGTAGACGACCGCACCGATGTCGAAGAACTCGGTCCGCAGCGACTCCGACCGCAGGTCGACGATCTCCAGTCCGGCCGCCTCCGCCTCCTCCTCGGCCGTCTCCGGGCGGCGGCCCAGCCGCGCCTCGGGCTGCGGGCCGAGGAAGTACTCGACGACCTCGAAGACGCTGGCCGGGCCGACGTGCTGGGAGAGGTACGTGCCGCCGGGCGCGAGCACGCGCGCGATCTCCTCCCACCACGCCTTCACCGGATGCCGGCTGGTGACCAGGTCGAAGGCGCCGTCGGCGAACGGCAGCGGCGGCTCGTCCGCGTCGGCGACGACGACCGCGCCCAGCGGGTGCAGCAACTGCGTCGCCTTCGCGACGTTCGGCGGCCAGGACTCGGTGGCGGCCATCACCGGAGGCAACTTCGGCGCGCCCGCGAGCACTTCACCGCCGCCGGTCTGGATGTCGAGCGCGGCGGACGCGGCGGCGAGCCGTTCACCCATCAGCCGCTGGTACCCCCAGGAGGGCCGCTGTTCGGTGGCCCGGCCGTCCAGCCAGGAGAAGTCCCAGCCGTCGACGGAGACCGAAGCGGCCTCGGCGATCAGCTCGTCGCATGTGCGGTCAGCAGTCATACACGGATGATCTACGTAAATTGTGTGAAAAGCTAATGGGTGACGGGAAATCACCGCGTCCGGGAATGTGAGTCCGGTGATGATCGTTGTACCCAGAGAAACCCCGACGACGTAAGGACCGTTTCCTCGTGAGCAAGGCCCCCTCCCTGACCCTCAACAACGGCGTCGAAATGCCGCAGCTCGGATTCGGCGTCTGGCAGGTGCCGGACGACGAGGCCACGGCAGCGGTGAGCAAGGCTCTGGAAGTCGGCTACCGGAGCATCGACACGGCCGCGATCTACGAGAACGAGGAGGGCACGGGCCGCGCGCTCGCCTCTTCCGGGATCGCCCGTGACGAACTCTTCGTCACCACCAAGCTGTGGAACGACAAGCAGGGGTACGACTCCACCCTGCGCGCCTTCGACGAGTCGCTCGGCAAGCTGGGCCTGGACTACGTCGACCTGTACCTGATCCACTGGCCGGCCCCGGGCCAGGGCACCTTCGTGGACTCCTTCAAGGCCTTCGAGAAGATCCTCGCGGACGGCCGCGCCAGGGCGATCGGTGTCTCCAACTTCCTTCCGGAGCACCTGCGGACACTGCTGGCCGAGACCTCGGTCGTCCCGGCGGTCAACCAGATCGAGCTGCACCCGCAGCTCCAGCAGGGCGAGTTGCGCGCACTGCACGCGGAGCACTCCATCGCGACCGAGGCCTGGTCGCCGCTCGGCCAGGGCAAGGGCCTCCTGGAGGTCCCGACGGTGGTGGCCGTCGCCCGCAAGCACGGCAGGACCCCGGCCCAGGCGGTGCTGCGCTGGCACCTCCAGCTGGGCAACGTGGTGATCCCGAAGTCCGTGACGCCGTCGCGGATCGCGGAGAACATCGACGTCTTCGACTTCGAGCTGGACGCCGACGACATGGCCGCGTTCGCCGCACTGGACGAGGGCAAGCGCCTGGGCCTGGACCCGGCGGTCTTCGGCGCGTAAGGCGCCGGGAATACCGGGGCGCCGGAACCACCGGACCAAGAGGCAGGAGCGGGCCGCCGTCCCGTGC
>NZ_JBSGZD010000006.1:0-87048 GCF_053610825.1 Streptomyces sp. NPDC054863
CCCCCGGGCGTGATCTGCCTCACTGCCGCCCGGTGCCGCCCGCCTCCCCGTCACGTACGCACGGCTACGACGACGACCTCGGCACCAGTTGCGTGGGGAGCATCAGCTGTGGCTGGGGCGGGCGCGGGGCGCCCACCGGGAGGGCGGGGCGGGCGATTTCGGCGAGGAGGGTCTGCGCCATCACGCGGCCCATCTCCTCGATGGGCTGGCGGACGCTGGTGAGCGGCGGGTCCATGTGGCGGGCGATGGAGGAGTCGTCGAAGCCGACCAGGGCGATGTCCTCGGGGACCCGGACACCGCGGGCCCGCAGCACCTGGCGGGCGCCGGAGGCCATGACGTCGGAGGCCACGAACACCGCGTCGGGGGCGGGGACCCGGGTGAGGAGGGTTTCCATGGCGGCCCGGCCGCTCTCCTCGGTGAAGTCCCCGGGGACGACGAGGGACTCGTCGAGGGGCAGGCCCGCTTCGGCGAGGCCGTCGCGGTAGCCGGTCAGTCGGCACTGGGCGCCGTAGATGTCCAGCCGGCCCGTGATGGCGGCTATCCGGCGCCGGCCGCGCGCGGCGAGGTGGGCGACGGCCTGGCGGGCGCCGGAGACGTTGTCGGCGTCCACCCACGGGAGGGGCTCGTCGGCGGAGCGCCGGCCGCTGATGACGGCGGGGATGCCCAGCTCGGTCAGCAGGTCGGGGAGCGGGTCGTCGGCGCTCAGGGAGACGACGAGGACGCCGTCCACGCGGTGTCCCGCCAGGTAGTTCGCGAGCCTGCCGCGCTCGCGGTCGTTGCCGACGATGGTCAGCAGGAGCTGCATCTCGGTGTCGGCGAGGGCGGCGCCGACACCGCGCAGGATGTCCGAGAAGTACGGCTCGACGAAGAAGCGGTGCTCGGCCTCGGGGACGACGAGGGCTATCGCGTCCGTGCGGTTGGCTGCCAGTGCGCGGGCCGCCCGGTTGGGCACGTAGCCGAGTTCGGCGACCGCTGCTTCGACGGCGGCTCTGGTGCGTTCGCTGACTCTGGGCGAGCCGTTGACCACCCGGGACACCGTGCCCCGGCCGACGCCGGCGCGTGCGGCCACTTCTTCGAGGGTGGGGCGGCCCGCGCCGCGTCCGCCGCGGGTGACCCTCGGGCCACCCGTTTCCCGTATCGCCATTGAATCGACCCCTCCCAGCACGTCCACGCGTCCGTACGCACGCTTCATTGCATTCGTACACACGCTTATGACGCCAAGTCTCGCCGTCCGGTGCCTTGACACCCGCGCGGGGAGCCACGAACCTTCAACACATCACACATGGGAGCGCTCCCACCGTACCTGACCCATCGGGCTTCAGGAGGACGCTATGCAGATCACCGCTGTGCGCAGGACAAGCTCCAGGTCCCGTTCCAGGACCGCCATCACCCTCTCCACGACCGCCGCTCTGCTGGGCGGCGTGCTGCTCTCCGGCTGTGCGTCGGACGACTCGCCGTCCGGCAGCAGCACGGGCAGCGCCGCCGGGCAGAAGGGGAGGACCGTGCTGCGGATCGGTGTCTTCGGGGCCTTCGGCATGAAGGAGGCCGGGCTCTTCGACGCGTACATGAAGGCCCACCCGGAGATCTCCATCGAGCAGAACTCGATCGAGCGCAACGAGAACTACTACCCGCAGCTGCTGAATCACCTGACCAGCGGCAGCGGCCTGTCCGACATCCAGGCGGTCGAGGTGAACAACATCGCCGAGATCACGGCCACCCAGTCCGCCAGGCTGATGGACCTGGGGAAGGTCGCAGGGGTACGGAAGGAAGCGTTCCTGCCGTGGAAGTGGGCGCAGGGGACGGCCCAGGACGGCAAGACGGTCGGGCTCGGCACGGACGTCGGCCCGATGGGCATCTGCTACCGGAAGGACCTCTTCCAGAAGGCCGGGCTGCCCACCGACCGCGAGGCGGTCGGGAAGCTGTGGGCCGGGGACTGGAAGAAGTACCTGGAGGTCGGCAAGCAGTACAAGGCGAAGGCGCCCGAAGGGACGAAGTTCCTGGACTCGGCGTCCGGGCTGCTGGCCGCGGTGATGGGCGGCAACGAGAAGCGGTTCTACGACACCGACGGGAAGGTCGTCTACAAGTCGAACCCGGCGGTGAAGGAGGCCTGGGACATCGCGGCCGAGTCGGCGACGGCCGGGCTGACCGCCAAGCACCAGCAGTTCCAGAAGGGCTGGGACCAGGGCTTCGCCAACGGCCAGTTCGCCACCGTGTCCTGCCCGCCGTGGATGCTCGGCTACATCCAGGACAAGGCGGGTGCCGCGGGGAAGGGCAAGTGGGACGTGGCCGCCGCGCCGAAGCCCTCCAACTGGGGCGGTGCGTTCCTGACCGTCCCCGAGGCCGGGAAGAACAAGGCCGAGGCCGCGAAGCTGGCGGCCTGGCTGACCGCCCCCGAGCAGCAGGCGACGCTGTTCGCGAAGCGCGGCAGCTTCCCGAGCGCCCAGACGGCGTACGCGGACCCGGTCGTCTCCGGGGCGAAGCACCCGTACTTCGCGGGCGCCCCCATCGGGCAGATCTTCTCGCAGGCCGCGAAGGGGGTGCCGGTGCAGATCCTCGGCCCGAAGGACCTCGTCATCAACACCAACATGGCGGACATCGGCATGCTTCAGGTCGACCAGAAGGGCCGCTCGCCCGAGGATGGCTGGAACGCAGCGGTGAAGGCGATCGACAACGCCCTGGACCAGTGAGCGGAATCGGCCACGGCGGCGGGAACGGTGACGGGATCGGTGACGGGGTCGGGAGCGGTGACGGCTGATGAGCAGTGTGAGCAGTGAGTCCGTGCCCGCCCCGCCCCCCGCCCCCGGCGAGGAGGCCGGGGGCGGGGCCCTGCGGACCGGAGAGCGGAAGCCGGCCCGTGCGGTGTCCAAGTGGCGCAGCCGCCGCTACCGCTGGGACATGAGGTTCAGTCCTTACGCGTACGTGGCGCCGTTCTTCCTCTTCTTCCTCGCCTTCGGGCTCTTCCCGCTCCTCTACACCGGCTGGGCGTCCCTCCACCAGGTGGAGCTGACCGCGCCGACCGACATGAGCTGGGTGGGCCTGCGGAACTTCAGCCGGCTGATGAGCGACGAGTTCTTCTGGAACGCGCTCCGCAACACCGTCACCATCGGCGTCCTCGCCACCGTCCCGCAGCTCGTGATCGCCCTGGGCATCGCGCATCTGCTCAACTTCAAGCTGCGCGGTTCCGCCTTCTTCCGGGTCGCCGTCCTCACCCCGTACGCCACGTCGGTGGCGGCGGCGACCCTCGTCTTCGTGCTCCTCTTCGGACGCGACTACGGAATGATCAACTGGGCGCTCGGTCTGGTCGGCATCGACTCCGTCGACTGGCAGAACGGCACCTGGACCTCGCAGCTCGCCGTCTCCACCATCGTCATCTGGCGCTGGACCGGCTACAACGCGCTGATCTACCTGGCGGCCATGCAGGCCATCCCGCACGACCTGTACGAGTCGGCGGAGCTGGACGGGGCGTCCCGCTGGCAGCAGTTCCGGCACGTCACGATCCCGTCGCTGCGGCCGACGATCCTCTTCACGGTGATCGTCTCGACGATCGGCGCGACCCAGCTGTTCGGCGAGCCGATGCTCTTCAGCGGGAGCGCGGGCGCGACGGGCGGCTCGGAGCACCAGTTCCAGACGCTGGGGCTCTACCTGTACGAACAGGGGTGGGTGAACCTGCACCTGGGGCGGGCGTCCGCCATCGCCTGGACGATGTTCCTGATCCTGCTGCTGATCGGGCTGGTCAACTGGCTGATCTCGCGGCGGCTGCTCAAGAGCGAGGAGGGCCCCCGGTCATGAGCACGACGACGGCACAGGACGTACGGAAGCCGGAGCGGGAGGTGCGCGGACCGGGGCGCGCCCGAGGGGTCCGGCGGGCCGGACGGCAGCGGCACGGCGGGAGGATCACCTACGCGATCCTGATCGTCTTCACGGTCGGCTCGCTCTTCCCGCTGGTGTGGACGGCGATCGCCGCGTCCCGCGACAACACCCGGCTGGCGCAGACCCCGCCGCCCTTCTGGTTCGGCGGGAACCTCTTCAAGAACCTGGGCATCGCGTGGACCGACGCCAACATGGGGACGGCGCTGCTCAACACGACGGTGGTGGCGGGGACGGTGGCCGCGGGCACGGTCCTCTTCTCGACCTTCGCCGGGTTCGCCTTCGCCAAGCTGCGGTTCCGGCTCAAGAGCCTGCTGCTCCTGCTGGTCATCGGGACGATGATGGTGCCGCCGCAGCTCAGCGTCGTACCGCTCTACATGATGGTCGCGAAGCTGCAGTGGACCGATCAGCTCCAGTCCGTCATCCTGCCGACGCTGGTGGGCGCCTTCGGTGTCTTCTTCATGCGGCAGTACCTGATCGAGGCGCTGCCGACCGAGCTGATCGAGGCCGCCAGGGTGGACGGGGCGAGCAGCATCCGGGTGATGTGGCACATCGTCTTCCCGGCGGCGCGGCCCGCGATGGCGGTCCTCGGCATGCTGACCTTCGTCATGGCGTGGAACGACTTCTTCTGGCCGATCATCGCCCTCACCCAGAACGGCAGCCCGACCGTGCAGGTCGCACTGACCGGGCTCGGCCGCGGCTACATCCCCGACCAGGCGGTGATCATGGCGGGCGCCTTCCTGGGCACGCTGCCGCTGCTGATCGCCTTCGTCGCCTTCGGCAAGCAGATCGTCGGCGGAATCATGCAGGGCGCGGTCAAGGGCTGAGCCGGCCCCCTCCATTTCCAGTGATGCTTCATCACTTCTCTTATCCACTACGGGAGTTGACGCATGCCTTCTGCGAGCTTTCCGCCTGCCCGCTTTCCGGGTGACTTCCTCTGGGGCTCCGCGACCGCCGCCTACCAGGTCGAGGGTGCGGTGCGCGAGGACGGCCGCACGCCGTCCATCTGGGACACCTTCAGCCACACCCCGGGGCGTACCGAGAACGGCGACACGGGGGACGTGGCCTGCGACCACTACCACCGCAGGGCCGCGGACGTGGCGCTGATGGCGGACCTGAACCTGACCGCGTACCGCTTCTCCGTCTCCTGGCCGCGCGTCCAGCCGACCGGCCGCGGCCCGGCGGTCCAGCGCGGCCTGGACTTCTACCGCGGCCTGGTCGACGACCTCCTCGACCACGGCATCACCCCCTCCCTGACCCTCTACCACTGGGACCTCCCCCAGGAGCTGGAGGACGCGGGCGGCTGGCCCGCCCGGGACACCGCCTACCGGTTCGCCGAGTACGCGGGGCTGGTCGCGGAGGTCCTCGGCGACCGCGTCGAGCTGTGGACCACCCTCAACGAGCCCTGGTGCAGCGCCTTTCTGGGGTACGGCTCGGGGGTGCACGCCCCGGGCAGGACCGACCCGGTCGCCGCCCTGCGCGCCGCCCACCACCTCAACCTCGCACACGGGCTCGGTACGCAGGCACTGCGGGCGGCGCTCCCGGCCAGGGCCCGTACCGGCATCAGTCTCAACCCCAGCGCGGTGCGCCCGCTGGACCCGTCGTCGGCGGCCGACGTGGACGCGGCCCGCCGGATCGACGCGCTCGCCAACCGGATCTTCAGCGGTCCGCTGCTCCAAGGGGCCTACCCCACAGACCTGTTGGCGGACACGGCCGCGCTCACCGACTGGTCGTTCGTCGAGCCGGGCGACGAGGCCACCGCCCACCAGCGCCTCGACATGCTGGGCATCAACTACTACACCCCGGCGGTGGTGTCGCACGCGCCGGACGCGGACGCCCCGCGCTCGGACGGCCACGGCTCCAGCGACCACTCCCCCTGGCCGGCCGCCGGAACCGTCGCCTTCCACCAACCGCCGGGCGGGCGTACGGAGATGGGCTGGTCGATCGACCCCTCCGGCCTCTACGAGCTCCTCGTCCGGTACGGGCGCGAGGCTCCGGGCGTCCCTCTCTACGTCACCGAGAACGGCGCCGCGTACGACGACAAGCCGGGCGCGGACGGCACGGTCCACGACCCCGAGCGGATCGCCTACCTGCATGCCCATCTGGCCGCTGTCCAGCGGGCGTTGGAGGTCGGCGCGGACGTGCGCGGCTATTTCCTGTGGTCGCTCATGGACAACTTCGAGTGGGCGTACGGCTACGGCAAGCGCTTCGGCGCGGTGCATGTGGACTTCACGACGCAGGCACGGACGCCGAAGTCGAGTGCGCGGTGGTACGCGGAGGTGGCGAGGACCGGGGCACTGCCGGACCTCTGAGCGGGGTGCCCCCTGGCGGTGGCCGGCGACCGTGCCCACCGGCACCGGTCACCGGCCGTGCTCACCGGCACTGCTGGTCGGCACTGCTGGTCGGCACTGCTCACCAGGTCTGCTTGCCGGTCCTACTGTCCGGTCCTGGCCGCCTTGCCCGTCATGTCGGCGGTCTCGGCGGCCGGGGGTGCCTTGACGTCGACCTTCGTACCGAAGTCGGAGAGTTCAAGGACCGTCCGCACGGTGACCTTCTTCGGGGTGCTGGAGTCGGCGCCCGTGCCCTTGGGTGCGCTGATCGTCATGTCGGTCTGCTGGCGGCGGATGCGGTTGTCCTCGTCGAGCCAGACGTCCATCGGGAGGGTCGGGCCGATCTGCTTCTTCAGCTGTTCGCCGTTGGCCAGCTTGGCGACGTCGACGTTGACGCGGTAGTGGGTGGTGTCGGTGTCGCCGATCTCCTCGGTGCCGAGCTTGCGGACGTCCTTGTCGGTGACGCCCTTCGCGAAGGCGGCCGTCTCGGCGGGGTTGCCCGCAGGACCGCTGCCGCTGCCGCCCTGCTGCTGTCCGGCCTTCTGCAGGTCGATCCTGATCCACGGCTTCTTGCCCGGCACTCCGGAGCGCTGGGACGCCGGGACCTTCTGGTAGAGGACCTGGTCGACGACGCGCTGTTCGACCTTCTCGCCCCCGACCCCCAGGGTCATGTCGCTGTTGCCGCCGACGAGGTCGACGACGCCCCGGCCGTCGACCGCCACGGACTTGCCCTCGGCGGTGGTCTGGACGCGCAGCACCATGCGGGCGGTCTTCTCGTCGTTGGTCTTCTGGTAGGCGGCGCGTACGGCGGGGGCTTCCTCGCCGCCGGAGGACTTGGCAGCGGCGGGCGACGACTTGCCGGGGCCCGCGTCGGGTTCGCCGCTGCCGCAGGCGGTCAGGGTCGTCACCATCGTCGTCATCGTGAGGACTGCGGCGCCGGCGACGGCCCGGTGTCGTAGGCGGAACATGTGAATCCCTCCCTTGTGGCCCCCCTGCGGCGGCCGGTAGGGACTCCGAGTGCCCGGCGAAGTGCGGATTACGCGGGTAATCGGGCGAGGGGAATCGGGTAGGCGCCACCGTGACACCGGAACACACCCGTCCCAAGGAGGATCCGCAGAATGTCGTCTTCGATCGTCGAGACCATTGACGTCAATGCCCCCGTGGCGGACAGCTGGGCGCTGTGGAGCGATGTCACGCTGTGGCCCACCTTCCTGTCGCACGTCGAGCGGGTGGACCCGATCGACGCCAACACCTTCTCCTGGTGGCTGCGGCTGCCGGGCGCGGACAAGGCGTTCACCGCCGAACTGACGGAGGTGGTGGCGGAGGACCGCATCGCGTGGCGGACGACGGCGGGCGTGCAGCACGCGGGCGTGGTCACCTTCCACCGGCTGAGCGACACGACGAGCCGGGTCGCGCTGCAGATCGAGTACGCACCGCACGGGTTCGTCGAGCACCTGGGGGCGCTCACCAACCTGGACAAGACCCTGGCCAACTACGACCTGGGCCAGTTCAAGAGGGTGGTCGAAGAACACGCCACCCACCACCTCACCTCCTGAGAAGCCCTCCTGGGGCTTCCCGGCTCGCGCCGGTGGGGCGGGCGTCCCGGGCTGCGCCCGGTGCGCGGCTGCGCCGCTTCGTCCTCGCACACCGGACGGGCGGAGGTGCGTACCTCGAACGCCGCACGGGCGGAGGTGCGTACCTCACACGCGGACGGGCCGAGGTGCGTACCTCACACGCGGACGGGCTAAAGTGCCGCCCGCCGCCTCCGCGCCACCCTGTGCCCCCTCCTCCCCGTCCGCACCGTGCGCCCCCCGTGCAGCGCCAGCCAGATGCGGATTTCGGTTCCGCCGAGTACCGAGTGGCCGATGCGGACGTCGCCGCCCGTGGATTCGGCGACGCGGCGCACGATGTCCAGGCCCAGGCCTGTCGATCCCGCCCGCTCCCCGCTGTTGCCACGGGCGAGCGCCGCCTCCGGGTCGGCGATGCCCGGTCCTGCGTCCGAGACCAGGACGATCACCGCGTCCTCCCCGTTGTGCACGTCCAGGGAGAAGGGGGTGCCTTCCGGCGTGTGCCGGAAGACGTTGCCGAGCAGTGCGTCCAGTGCCGCCGCGAATTCGGGGCGGCCCACCGGTATGCGGACCGGCCGGTCCACGCCCGCGAGGCGGACCTCGCGGCCCTCGTCCTCCGCCAGCGCCGACCAGAATTCCATGCGTGCGCGTACGACCTCGGAGGCGTCGCAGCCCGCCCCTGGGCCCGGGACGGGCTGGGTCTGCGGGCGTTGTTCCCGTGCCGTACGGATGATCGTGTCGACCTCGCGTTCCAACTGCTCGACGGCCGCCCGCGTCTGGTCGGCGGCCGGTCCTTCCCCGAGCGAGGCGGCGTTGAGGCGCAGGACCGTGAGGGGGGTGCGCAGGCGGTGCGAGAGGTCGGCGGCCAGTTCGCGTTCGTTGGCGAGGAGTTGGACCACCTGATCGGCCATCGAGTTGAAGGCGACGGCTGCTGACTTCAGTTCGGTGGGGCCCTCCTCGGGGACCCGCGCCCCCAGCTTGCCCTCGCCCAGGTCCTGGGCCGCGCCCGCCAGTCGCTGGGCCGGCTGGACCATGCGTACGCCCAACCGGTCCGCGACCGCGACCGAGCCGACGATCAGGGCGAGCCCGACCCCCGCCAGGACGAGCCACGCCGTCGCGACGCCGTTGCTGACGTCCTCCTCCGGGACGAAGACCTCGACGATGGCGATGTCACCGCTCGCGAGGGCCGTCGGCTGAAGCAGGACGGAGCCGCCCGGGGCCTTCGCCGTGTACGCGCGGCCGATCCGCCGGGTCGCCTCGACGTCCTCGACCGACGCCCTGCGGATGCCGATCTCCTGCGCCTGCCCTGCGGCCCCTGGCCCGTCGGAAGCGGGGACGTGGATCGCCATCCAGCCCTTGCTGCCGGGTTCGGTGATCGCCATCGCACGCGTCAGCTGCTCGCGGTCGGTGGTGATGGAGAGGGTGGGGCCGATGGAGGCCGCCTGGCGTTCCGCGCCGGAGAACGCCCGGTCCCCCGCCATTTCCCGGATGACCAGACCGAGCGGCACCGCGAAGGCCACCACGACCATCGCCGTGACGGCCAGGCAGACCTTGACGAGGGCCCACCTCATGCGGGCGGCGCGGGGGGTTCGAGTTTCACTCCGACACCCCGAAGGGTGTGCAGATAGCGGGGGTTGGCTGCGGTTTCACCCAATTTGCGGCGGAGCCACGACAGATGCACATCAATAGTCTGGTCGTCGCCGTAGCTCTGCTGCCAGACCTCTGCAAGGAGTTCCTTGCGCGGTACGACGACTCCGGGCCGCCCCGCGAGGAAGGTCAGCAGGTCGAACTCGCGCCGGGTGAGGTCGAGTCGGGCCCCGTCCAGCTCCGCCTGCCTGCGCAGCGGGTCGATGGCGAGCCCGCCCACGCTGATGACCCGCGACGGCGGCTCCACGCCCGCCGAGGCACGTGAGCGGCGCAGCACCGCGGCCATCCTGGCCGACAGGTGTTCCACCGAGAAAGGTTTCGTCAGGTAGTCGTCGGCGCCGTCGTTCAGCAGCCGTACGATCTCGGCCTCGTCGTCCCGCGCGGTCGCGATGATCACCGGTACGTCGGTGATTCCGCGCAGCATCTTGAGCGCTTCGGCCCCGTCCAGATCGGGCAGACCGAGGTCCAGGACGACCACGTCGAAGCGGAAATGAGCGACCTCGCGCAACGCCTCCAGTGCCGTCCCGACGCTCCGCACGGTGTGGGAGGCCTCGGTCAGGTGCCGGATGAGGGCGGAGCGTACGAACTGGTCGTCCTCGACCACGAGCACACTTGCCATGGAACGGCACCGTACGCCATACGGCGGACGCTCATCCCCGGGGGACAGCAGTGGGACGGGTGGTGCAGGATGGCCCGGATGCGACGAGGACTCATACATGCCGGGGCGTGGCTGCTGGCCACCGGTGCGGCGGTCACCTTTTCGTGGTGGGGCGTCCACACCGTGATGGCGGGCACGGCGTACGACCCGCCGCGCGCGCTGCCCATCCCCGGCTCGCCGCCGGAGCCGGGCCCCACCGCGCAGGCGTCCCGCCCGCAGTCCTCCTCGACGCACCGGCCCTCGCATGCGCAGACCCCGTCGCCGAAGAAGCCCTCGCCCCCGGGCCGAAGCCGCCGCTCCCCCTCCTCCGCGCCGCCCGCCACCGGGACCCGTCCGCCCGCCAAACCGCCCAGGTCCGCCCAGCCGTCCGGCGTCCCGAAGTCGGTCAACACGGAAGCGGGCCGGGTGGTCTTCTCGATGGGGAAGGACTCGGCGACCCTGGTGTCCGCGACGCCCGCATCGGGGTGGGCGATGCAGGTGTGGAAGGACCCGTCCTGGATCCGGGTGGAGTTCACGGCGGGCGGGTCCAAGCTGTCGGTCTTCTGCACCTGGTACCACCACGAACCGATGATCGAGATCATCAAGTCCTGATCCCCGCACCCTGTTCGCGGTTCCGCTCGGAGTGCTACTTGAAGACGGCGGCCGGCGGGCTCGGGGACGGCTGCGCGCTCGCGTCCGTGACCGGCGCCGCTCCCCCGGTGAAGTCCGCCAGGTCCCGCCCGTGCTCGACCCGTCCCGGGTGCGGGTCGGTCGCCACCCGGCGGGTCCAGTCGGCGATCGGGAGGGCCAGTTCCGAGCCGAGCAGCACCGCGTTCCCGAACCGCTTGCCGCGCAGTACGGCAGGGTCGGCGGCCAGTGCGAGGTGCGGGAAGACCGCGGCTGCGGTCGCGATCTGTCCGCGCAGGTGCGCGAGCGGCGGCCCGTCGGCGAGGTTCGCCGCGTAGTGCCCGCCGGGTTTCAGTACGCGCCGTACGTCGGCCAGGAATTCGGCGCTGGTGAGGTGTGCGGGGGTGCGGGCCCCGCTGAACACGTCCGCGATGATCAGGTCCGCCCAGCCGTCGGGGAGCTTGGCCAGGCCCTCGCGGGCGTCCGTGCCCCGCACTCGTACCCGGGCATTGGGGTCCAACGGCAGCTCCCTGCGCACCAGTTGGGCGAGCTGGGTGTCGATCTCGACGATCTGCTGCGTGGAGCGGGGGCGGGTGGCGGCGACGTACCGCGCCATCGTGAACGCGCCGCCGCCGAGGTGCAGGACCTGGAGGGGCGCTTTGGCCGGGGCGATCAGGTCGACGATGTGACCGAGCCTGCGCTGGTACGCGAAGTCGAGGTGCGCGGGGTCGTCGAGGTCGACGTGCGACTGGGGCGCGCCGTCGAGCAGGAGGGTCCAGCCGCGCGGGCGGTCCCGGTCGGGTATCAGTTCGGCGAGTCCGCCGTCGACCTTCTCGACGACGGACTCGGGGGCGCCGGTGCGCTCGCGCCGCCTGCCGCTGTGGGACCGGGCCGCCGACGTCGAGGCCGAAGCCTGGGATTTCTTTGCCACCCGGCCAGTATCGGCGTACGGGCGGACATCGGCGCACCGGCCGGTGCGGGACCTGCCTCCGCGCGTCAGCGGCAGCGGTCGGCCGCCTCGATCAGGCGGGCCGCCTCGCCGAGCGCCCTGCGCAGCACCGCCGGGTCGGTGACCGGGACGGTGTCGTCGGTGGGAGGCAGCAGCCAGCCCGTGCCGGTCACGGGGGGCTCGGGGACACGCGGGGCGGCAGGTGCCTCGACGTGCACGCAGGGAGCGGCGGGCGCGGAGGCGGCGGGTCCGTCGGCGCCGCCGCCCGTGCCCTGCCCCGGGATGTCGAAGGAGACCCCGCGCCCCAGCGTCTGCGTACAGGCACTGCCCGGCATGTCCCAGCCGTCGGCGGTGCCGGGCGGCACCAGGAAGCCGACCGTGTCGCACGGGCCGTCGTGCAGCACGGGCCCGACGGCGGACGGACCCGATCCGGCCGCGCCCGTACAGGCGGCGGCGGAGGCACGGCGCAGGATGTCGACGGCTTCCAGCCCCTGCCGGGCGGGGACGGTGACCAGATCGAGCGGCTCCGGACCCAGCAGCTCCGGACCCAGCAGCTCCGGACCCAGCGGCTCGGAGCCGGAGGAAGCGGCCGGGAAGGCGGACACCTCGGGCGCGGTGCTGCACTCGGCAGTGGGCCACTCCTGGGCGCTCGCGTGGGACGCGGGGGTGGTCGCGGGGGTGAATGCGGGGGGCGCGGGGGTGGATGCGGGGGTGGCGGTCACCGCGGGGGCGGTCGCCGGGGGGCCTGCGGCGGTCGCGGTCGCGGTCGTGCGTGGTGCGGACCCGGGCGTCCCGCAGACTCCTGCGGTTTCCGAAACGGCTTCCACGGTCTCCATGCCGGCCTCCAACAAGGGAACCCTCCTCGCTCGGGAGGGAGTCGCACCCCCTCCGTTCCCTGCTCAACGCGGAAACGGCGTCAACGGCTACGGCGGCTCGCCGCCGCAAAGGATGGCAGTTCATGGCAGATCGTGGGTGAGATATCCGGTTTGTAGGCAAACTCCGTGTGTCGATGTGGTGACAGCCGGTACGTTCATGCCCCGTCCGGGGTGCACGCATCCGCCCCGGCACAGCACCATCGCACCATCCGCCAGAGAGGGCACCGGCCATGGCGTCGTCATCAGCGAATCACCGGCCGTTCGATCCCAACCACGCCTTCCGGGCCCTGCGGGGACACCGCTCACCGGGGGAATTCGCGGCGGCGGTGCGCCGGGCCGCCCGCGAGATCGGCGAGCAGGTGGCGTGCGACGCCCGGTACATCGGACGGGTGGAGGCCGGCGAGATCCGCTGCCCCAACTATGCGTACGAACGGGTGTTCCTGCACATGTTCCCCGGTCTGACGCTGACCGATCTGGGCTTCACGGCCAGGGAGGCGGTACGCGGCCGGAGAGCGCTTCGTGGTGCGCACGCGCCGGCGCGTGCGCAGTCCGGTCCTGCCGGACCCGAACCACATGTTCCCCACAGCGACGAGGAGAGCGACGTGCTGCGTCGCGCGTTCATGACGAGCGGTTCCACCACGGTGGCGGTCGCTGCGACTCTCGGTCTCGGGTCCCTGGGGACCGCGTTCGCGAGTACGCCTGAGGGCCCGGCAGGCAGAGTCACCGGCACCCTCCCGGGCCGGCCGGGCGCGAACGACGCCGCCGCCCTGGAGGAGGCGGTGCGGCAGATCAGGCTGCTCGACGACCGGCACGGCGCCGACGCCCTCTACCGGCACGGGGGCAAGCCCCTGCGCACCGCCTACGCCCTGCTCGACGCGGGGACGGTCCGGCGCACGGTGTCGGACCGGCTGTACTCGGCGGCCGGTGAACTGGCCCTGACGGTGGGCTGGTTGGCGCACGACTCGGGCCGCTTCGACGAGGCCCGCTCGCACTACGCGGAGGCGCTGGCCACCTCGCGGGTCGCCGGGGACCAGGGGCTTGAGGCGCACGCGTTCTGCAACACGGCGTTCCTGGCCAGGGACGCGGGCCGCCCCCGCGAGGCGCTGCGGGCGGCGCAGGCCGGGCAGCGGGCGGCGGGCGGGCTCGGCTCGATGCGGCTGATGTCGCTGCTGACGCTGCGCGAGGCGGCCGGCTGGGCCGCGCTGGGCGATCGTACGGGCTGCATCGAGGCGCTCGTACGGGCCAAGTCGCTCTTCCAGTGCGGGCCTTGCGGGGAGGACCCGGAGTGGATGTCCTTCTTCGGGCCCGCCGAGCTGGCGGGTCTTGAGGCGCAGTGCTGGTCGGCGCTGGGCGACTGGCGGCGGGCGGCGTTGTACGCGCACCGGGCCGCCACCCTCCAGGACCCGCACTTCGCCCGCAACCTCGCGCTCTACCACGCCGAACTGGCCGACGACCTCGCCAGGGCGGGCGTGCCCGACGAGGCCGCGGCCGTCGGCCAGAAGGTGCTCGACCTGCTGGAACAGGTCCAGTCGTCGCGGGTGAGCGCATTGCTGGCCGGGACGATCCGGACGCTGCTGCCGCACCGGCGCTCCCCGAGCATCGGGGAGTTCCTGGAGCGGCACGCGGGCACGGCGCGGCGGGGGTGAGACCGGCTGCGGGGCCGCTATCCGTCCAGGTGGCCGGTGTCGTTCCACCGCTCGACGGCGGGTTCGCCGTACGCCCAGCCCAGTACGGACAGCGAGGTCGGGTCGAGCCGGATGTGGGCGCCGAAGCCGATGCCGAGGCCCAGCCAGCGGGCGCCGAGCGAGCGCAGGACGTGGCCGTGCGCGAAGACGAGCACGTCGCGGTCCTCGGAGCGGACCCACTCGATGATTCCGTCGACGCGGGCGGTGACGTCGGCGAGGGTCTCGCCGTCCGGGGCGCCGTTGCGCCAGATCATCCAGCCCGGCTGCTGCGCGTGGATCTCGTCCGGCTTGAGGCCCTCGTACGCGCCGTAGTCCCACTCCATGAGCGCGTCCCAGTCCTGGGCGCGGTCGCCGAACCCGGCGAGGTCGCAGGTCTCGCGGGCGCGGAGCAGGGGGCTGGTGCGGACCGTGACGTCCGGAAGGCCGTTCCACGGGGCGCGGTGCAGTCGTTCGCCGAGCACCTTCGCGCCGTGCCGGCCCTCTTCGAGCAGCGGGATGTCGGTGCGGCCGGTGTGCTTGCCGGACAGCGACCACTCCGTCTGACCGTGCCGGGCCAGCAGGATGCGGGGTGCCATGTCGATCTCTCCCTGGACGCTGAGCGAAAAAATGGGCCATGCGGAAATGGGCCATGCCATACAGAAATGGTCCATACAGAAATATGGCTTACGGCCCGGAATGGGACCGGCCCGTTCCATCATCGCTCACGGGGTGCGAGTACGGATGCGGGGGTGTTGTCGGTGGCGGTACGGAGGTGTTGTCAGTGGCGGATGCGAGACTTCCGAGGGTGAACGCAACCCTGGGCAGCGGACCCGAACCCACACCTCCGCCCGTACGGCGCGAACCGGCTGCTTTGGCGGCTGTTCCGGTGCGGCAGCGGCTTGCCGAGCTGCGGGGGGCCGCGGTCGCCCCGCACCCGCTGGACGCCCGCGCGCTGGCCGCACTGGCGGCGAACCCGGGGTGCGAGCGGCGGACGCTGCTGGACGGGGCGGGGGTGAACAAAGCGGTGCTGGCGCAGGCGTTGGGGTCGCCGGCCGCTTTCGGGCAGTCGCAGTTCGCGTTCATGCGCGGCAATGCGTTCGAGGCGCGGGTGAAGTCGGACGGCGGGACCGAGCTGCTGCGGCTGCTGGGGGTGGAGGATCCGTCCGGGGCGCTGACCCCGGACGTGTCGGCGGCGGGGCCCGAGGGGCGTACGGCACGCACCGCGCTCGCGCTGCGCGAGGCGACCGCGGCGAAGGCGTGGACGCTGCTCGACCATCCGATGCTGGCGCTGGAGGTCGCGGGCACGCCCGCGTATCTGGAGCCGGACGCGGTGGTGGTGCATCCGGACGGCCACTGGACGGTCGTCGAGATCAAGTCCTTCCCGATGCTGGACGGTTCGGCCGACGCGGCGAAGGTGGGGGCCGCCGCCCGGCAGGCCGCTGTGTACGTGCTGGCGCTGGAGCGGGTGGCGGCGAAGGTGGCGGGCGCGGAGGTCGGGCACCGGGTGCTGCTGGTCTGCCCCAAGGACTTCTCCAACCTGCCGACCGGTGCGGCGGTGGACGTACGGAAGCAACTGTCGGTCACCAGACGGCAGTTGTCCCGGATGCACCGCATCGAGGACCTGGCGGCGGCGCTGCCGCAGGGGACGACCTTCGACCCGTCGTCGTGCTCGGCGGACGAGCTGGCCGAAGCGGTCGAAGCGGTGGAAGCGGCGTACGCACCGGAGTGCCTGGCCGCGTGCGAACTGGCCTTCCACTGCCGGGAACGCTCGCGCGGGGCGGGCGCGGTGGAGACGCTGGGGCGGAGCGTGCGGGGTGAGCTGGGCGGGCTGACCACGGTCGACGCGGTACTCGACGCGGCGGAGGGGCGGGCGGGGGATCCTGCGGATCCGACGGTGGCGGCGCTGCGGAGGGCGGCGGCGTTGCGGGCGGAAGCGCTGGGGGCTGGAGGGTGAGGTGGGTCGGGTCCGGGGTGATCGTCGTGCGGGTGCGTCGTGGCTGGTCGCGCAGTTCCCCGCGCCCCTAAATGCCCTCCCCTGAGCTCCCTTGGGCAGCGGAGCCGCCCCCGCCCCGTGCTACCGCCACCCCTCTCTGAAAGGCAAGCCGACATCCCATGTCGCTGATCGACACCCTCGCCCGGCTGGAAGCCACCCGCAGCGGTCGTGCCCAGCCCCTCGCCACCGTCCGCCACCGGCACCTCACCGGGCGGCCCATGGTCGTCGTGCCCCTCACCACCGCCGGTGAGGCGGGGGCGCCCCTCGGGGCCCTCGTCGGGACGGACCGGGACGCGCCGCTGCTCCTCTCCGTCGCGCAGCCCCGCGACCGCG
Organism: Streptomyces sp. NPDC054863; assembly: GCF_053610825.1. NCBI lineage: Bacteria > Bacillati > Actinomycetota > Actinomycetes > Kitasatosporales > Streptomycetaceae > Streptomyces > Streptomyces sp. NPDC054863. Next base: position 16,491 of record NZ_JBSGZD010000006.1, read on the forward strand.
ACCTCCGGTTCGCGTTCCTCGCCGAGCTGGCCGACGCCGTACTGCCGTACATCGACTCGTACGCCGACGACACCGAGCCCGCCGAGCGGGCCGAGACCGACCCGGGGACCGGCAAGCGCGTGAAGGTGGAGGTCGAACTCTGCCGGGACGCACCGCAGTTGATCGTGCCGAGCCGGGCCGGCATCGAGTACGTACGGCTGCTCGGGCGGTCGATGCGGTTTCGCCGTACCGCCGAGCAGGACCCGGACACGCCCTATCCCGCCCCGCCGCACATTCCCCTCCTGGGCCGCTGGCTGACGCACTACGGGGAGCGGGCCCGGGTGCCGGGATCGTCGCTGCTCCTCTCCGCGACCGACCTGCTGGGCCGGCACTGGGCGACCGGGCAGAGCAGCCTGGAGGACCAGCACCTGGGGGCGCTGCTCGCCTGGATCGACCCGCCGCAGGGGGCGGGCGGCGGGGCGGAGGCCGCGCTGCGGGCCGAGGCTGGGCGGGACGCGGGCGGGCAGTTGGTGTGCCCGCCCGCAGGACCTGCCACCGACCCCGCGTTCGACAACGCGCTGCTGGCCCCCGCCATCGACGCGTACGACCTGGCCAGGCAACAGTTCGCCGCCGCCGAGGACGGGATGAGCGCGGACACGGGGCTCGGCGCGCTGTCGGCCGCCGAGCGCCGCGTCCGGGAGCTGCTCGCCACCCAGCTGCGGCCCACCTGGGACTCCGTGTGGCGGGCCCTGGACCTGGTGCGGGCCCTGCCCGAGGGGGTGCGGGCGGGTGAGCGGTGGACCAGGGACCGCTGGTCGTACACCGGTCACCGGGACCGGGTGCGCGCCGGGGAGCCGCCGCAGCCGCGCCTGGACAGCGCGGTGGGCGCCGCCCAGAAGCTGGCCTCGCGGGAGACGGAGCAGGCGCGGCTGGAGGCGCAGGAGGCACTGGACGACCCGCTCGCCATGGCGGCCAGACGGCTGTCGGGCGAGGCGTTCACCAGCGAGGTGCTCGGTGTCGAGATGAGCTGGAGCGAGGGGAAGCGGCCGGGTCCGCGTCCGCTGGTGACCGTGCGGACGACGGATCTGCCGCAGCTGGGCGGCGGCGACGAGCGGGTGAAGGTGTACCGGTCGGTGGAGGGGAAGGCGCAGGCCGCGGAGTTCGTGGAGTGGGTGGGCGAGGGGGTGCTCGTGCTCCGCGTCGTCAACGGAATGGGCCGCTCCAAGGAGCCCGCGCCGGGGACGGTGCCGGCGGCCGGGGACCGCGTCTGCTGGACCCTGTTCGAGCACGACCAGCGCGGCGGACCGCAGCTTCCGGACCCGGAGGAGACGCCCTGGACGCACGGGGGGCCGCCGGGTGCGGAGGGCGATGCGGCGAGGGGCGGCGGCCCGACGCTGGCGGAGGCTCCGGATCCGGTGACTCCGGAGGATGTGCTGTGAGCATCTCGGCCCGTCCGGCGTTCGAGGACGCGCGGCGCAGCCGTGCACCGGACGCAGCCGTGCACCGGACGCAGCCGTGCACCGGACGCAGCCCGGGACAGCCGCCCCCTCCGGCGCCGACCGTGAAGCTCCCCAGCCCGCGGCAGCGGTTGAGGTGAAGGGGCGGGGGGCCTGCGCCGCAGGCAGGCTCAGCCACCCGCCAACCCGCACGCACACCGCCCCGCCCCGACCGTGCCCGAGCGACCCGCCCCGAAGGACCACCCGTGAAGCCCCACTCCCCGCACCCCGACCCCGGTTTCGACCCCTCCGCCGAAGCCGCCCGCGCCACCGCCGCGATCCTCCACGACACGCTCCACGGCACCCACCGGGGCGTCGTGGTGGACTCCCCGCCGGGTGCGGGAAAGTCCACCCTCGTCGTGCGCGCGGCACTCGAACTGGCCGCCGCGGGACGCCCGTTGATGGTCGTCGCGCAGACCAACGCCCAGGTGGACGACCTGGTGCTGCGACTCGCCGAGAAGCAGCCCGACCTCCCCGTCGGCCGACTGCACAGCTCCGAATCCGATCCGTACGACAAGGCCATCGACGACCTCGCCCACGTCAAGAAGTCGGCGAAGGCGGCGGACCTCGCCGGGATCGACGTCGTCATCTCGACGGCCGCGAAGTGGGCGCACGTCAAGGGCGTCGAGCCGTGGCGGCACGCGATCGTCGACGAGGCGTACCAGATGCGCTCCGACGCGCTGCTCGCCGTGGCGAGCCTCTTCGAGCGGGCGCTGTTCGTGGGCGACCCGGGGCAGCTCGACCCGTTCTCGATCGTCGGCGCCGACCAGTGGGCGGGGCTGTCGTACGACCCGTCCGCGAGCGCCGTCTCGACGCTCCTGGCGCACAATCCGGAGCTGCCCCAGCACCGGCTGCCGGTGTCCTGGCGGCTCCCGGCCTCCGCCGCACCGCTCGTCTCGGACGCGTTCTACCCGTACACGCCCTTCCGCAGCGGTACGGGCCCGGCGGACCGGAAGCTCACCTTCGGCGTGCCCTCGGACGGCTCGGCCGCCGACCGGGTCGTGGACGAGGCGGCGCACTCGGGGTGGGGCCTGCTCGAACTGCCCGCCCGGCACACGCCCCGTACCGACCCGGAGGCGGTGGGCGCGCTCGCCCAGGTCGTACGGCGGCTGCTCGACCGGGGCGGCGCCGCACTCAGCGAACGCTCCCTCGACCCCACCCCCCTCACCGCGGACCGCATCGCGGTCGGCACGGCGCACCGCGACCAGGCGGCGGCGGTACGGGCCGCGCTGGCCGCCCTCGGCGTGACGGGCGTCGCGGTGGACACCGCGAACCGGCTCCAGGGGCGGGAGTTCGACGTGACGGTGGTCCTGCACCCGCTCTCCGGCCGCCCCGACGCGACCGCCTTCCACCTGGAGACGGGCCGCCTGTGCGTACTGGCCTCCCGCCACCGGCACGCGTGCATCGTGGTGTGCCGCGAGGGCGTCGCGGACCTGCTCGACGAGCACCCGTCGACGGAGCCGGTGCAGCTGGGCGTGACGGTGAAGTTCCCCGACGGGTGGGAGGCGAACCACTCGGTGCTGGCACACCTGGCGGAACACCGGACCCGATGGACACCCTGACCACGGGACGCCGGACGGAGTCCGGCCGGCCGCCCGAAGCCTGCGAAGCAGTGCAAGGGCGGCAGCGAAAGAGGTGCCCCGACGGGTGGGAGGCGAACCACTCGGTACTGGCACACCTGACGGAACACCGGGTGCGCGGGCCCCACTGACACCGCCGGTGCGGCGGGCCGGCCCCACCGACCACCTGCGCGGTGGGCCCGGTGAGGCCTACTTGCGCGCACCCGGACAATGGATGGTGGCCATCTGCCCCCCGGGATGGCCGCGAATGGGAGGAAGCACATGGCGGAAACCGAGCCGAACGCGCGGCGGCTGCGCCCCGCACCGCTGCTCTTCGAGCCTGCGGAGGCGTCCGCCGATCCCGAGCACTTCTTCGACCTGGAGTCGATCGAGGACCCGAAGGAACTGCTGTCCCGGGCCACCGAGCTGACCCACGCGTTCCGCGCGGCGACGGACCGGGCGGTGGAGTTCCAGGCCGTCGCGGCGGCGCAGCTGGCGGACCCGAAGAGGTTCGACCGGCTGACCGCCGCGGACATCGCGGAGCGGGCGGCGTGGACCGAGGACTACGCGAAGAAGATGGTCGACTTCGGTCGGGGACTGCTGCGGGACGGGGCAACCGGACAGTAGGCCGGGCCGCCTGCGGGGCGGGGATCGCCCCGCAGGCCGGAGATTCACCCGCAGGCCGGGGATCGGTCGCAAGCCGGGGATCAGCCGCAAGCCGGAGATGCGCCCGCAGGCCGGAGATCGCCCCGCAAGCCCGAGATGCGCCCGCAGGCCGGAGATGCGCCCCCAGGTCGGGGATCAGCCCGCGAGCCCGAGATGCGCCCTCAGGAGGTGGAGCGCCGCGTCGATCCCCGGACGGGGATTCGCAGTTGGCATATGCGTCGGCGGCAAGATACTCCCCTCATGGGCACCCTGTCCCGGTTTCCGGCAACTCTCAGAAACGGAACGCTCACCCCCGGTAGACCTGTCACATGACCACCCACGCCCCCACACCCCTGCGTTCCCCGCTCCCCTCCCCCTCGCAAAGCCCCGCGCTCGACCGCGTCACCGCCTCCGGTGCCGCCTGGCTGGTCTCCGCCTCCTCGTACCCGCGCAGCACGCTCTCCACCTGGGAGGCGCGCCCCACCGCGCCCGCCGTGCTGCCCTGCGGTACCGCCTTCGACGTGGTCAACGTCCCCGCCGTCTTCGGCCGCCGGATGCTCGACGCGCTCTGGGCGGAGGGGCCGGGGTCGGGCCCGGTGGCCGGTCAGCGCGGGCGGATGCTGCTGTTCGCGACGCCCGGCACGGCCCAGCGGCTGCCCGCGCTCCTGGAGTGGGACCATCGCGCCGAGGACGTACCGCCGCTGCTCTGTCACGGGACGGGCGACGCGGTGACGGTGCCCGCGCTGGCACCCGGCCCCGGGAAGGGGCCCCGCTGGGTGGTCGCCCCCGATGTGCGGCACCCCTGGCTGCCGGCCCCCGAGGTGCTGTTCTGGGCCTGTGTGCGGGCCTCGCGGTTATCGATTTTTCCTCCCGCCGATCAGGGTGCTAATGTCTACGACGTCAGCAGGCGCCGCTAGCTCAGTTGGTTAGAGCAGCTGACTCTTAATCAGCGGGTCCGGGGTTCGAGTCCCTGGCGGCGCACAGACGGGAAAAGTCCCCCGAGCTTCGGCTCGGGGGACTTTTTCGTGCACCGGCCCACCCCTGCCCACGAAAACACGAGGTCACGAGGTCACGGGGCCTACGCGCGCGCCGGCGCCCGCGGACCCGTCGTGACCTGCACCGTCCAGCCGCCGGAGCCGGTCCGGTCCGCGACCTCCACCCGGGTGCCCTGGTCCGCCACCGTGTACGTCTCGCCGACGCCCAGCGGTGCGTCCGCGAGCGGCGGGTACACCGAGCGGTCCGCGCACGCCTCGGTGCGCGGGTGGGTGTCGACGACCTCGATCGGGCCGCCGCCGGAGGCCGCGCCGTTGCGCACCCGGTAGATCAGGACGCCCTCGACGCAGGCGCCCCGGTCGTTGCCGGAGCCGCCGCGCGCCTCGACGGCGAGGGCGGTGTTCTCTCCCGTACGGATGACGGCGAGGCGTGTGTTGCCGCGCTGGCCGCCGGCCGGGGCGGGGGCCGCCAGCGGGTCCAGGGTGAGCCGGGTGGTGGTGCCCCAGGGGACGCAGGCGACCTGGCCGGCGTCGAGCCAGCCGAGCTTCCACTTGTGCCAGCCGAAGGGCTCGGGGGCGAGCCCGAACTGGCTGCCCATGACGTCCCAGTCGCCGACGTGCGTGTCCCAGTCGCCCTTGCCGTCGGACGGCCGGTGGTAGAGGTCGGGGAGGTCGAAGACGTGGCCGGTCTCGTGGGCGAGGACGTTGCGGTCCGGCGGGTGCTTCTCGAAGACGGTGACGATGCGGCGGATGTCCTTGCCGTCGGCGCGCAGCGGGACGTCGAGGTTGACCACCTTGGTGGCGTCGGAGTCGACGCCGGGGGCGTCCGGGTCGGCGACCAGGTAGACGACGTCGTACCGGGAGAAGTCCACCCGGCCGTCGGCGGCGGCCACCGCGTCGCGCAGATAGGCGCTGCGCCGCTCGGCGCTCCAGTCGCGCTGTATGGCGTACGAGGCGGAGTCGGCCGGCATCCGCACCCAGTCGCGCATCGGGTGCGGCTTGAGGCGGAACTTGCCGTACGAGGCGCGGTGGAAGAAGTCACTGGTCGCCGGGAAGTGGTCGGAGGCCAGTTCGCCGGGGGTGACCAGGGGTTCGGAGTCGGGGAAGGACAGGAAGATCATCACGGCGTTGAGGGTCTGGACCGGGCGCGGGTAGCTCTCGTTCCAGCTGTCGAGGCCCAGCGAGTGGTGGGCGGAGGTGCGCGGCAGGGCGCACAGTGCGGCCGACTGGCCGGCGGCGGCTGCCGGGCCCGCGACGAGGCCCGTCGCGGCGAGCGCCGCGAGGGAGGTCACGAAGGCCGCCGTGCCGCGCAGCCGCAGCCGGGACCGGTCCGCCCCGCCGGACGTCCCCCCGGCCACCCCCTGCGGCGGCCCCTCGGGCACTCCCCCGGGTGTCAACTGGTCCAGCACATCGACCTCCGGGCCCTCCGCTGCGGAATTCGGAACACCTCACCCACATTGTTCTGTTTTGTGGGGGAATGCCCTGTTCCAGTGCGCCACTCGGGTACGCGGGGCGGCCTGCGGCGACACCCCGACAGATCACAGAAAGTCACAAGCGATCAGGAGGGTGGCAGGTCAAGGCACACCCGTGCAGAAACGATCGGCCAGTGGGGTGGGCCACCCGGGCGACCCGGTACCGGACCGGGATTGGGGGGCGAAGGAGCTGGATCGCCCGTCGGGGCAGCCTCTATGATCGGCACACTTTCCCGCCTGGGATCCGCATCAAGGCCGCCGACATCAGGACCCCCCGACATCGCCCGACGAAACCTGTACGACTCCATCGCCCTGCGGGAGCACACCGTGAGCGGAATCCCCGAAGAGTCCGGATCAGGCCCCGACCCCGCCTCCCTCGCCCCTCTCGTCCCGCCCTTCGTCACGGAGCGTCATCCGGAGTACGGCGAGTACGACGACGCACACGCCCGCGACTACCGGGCCGCCTTCCGGGCCGCCCCTCTCGCGATGGCCCTGATCACCCCCGGCGGCGCCGTCCTCGCCGCGAACACGTCGCTCGGCGCGCTGCTCGGCACCGACGCCGGACGGCTGGCAGGCACGGAGGCCGCCGACCTGGTGGACCTGGCATCGGACGCCCGCACCTGGAACGCGTACCGCGAGGTCCTGGACGGGCGGCGGACCAAGTTCCGCTGCACCCGCCGGCTCAAGCACCGCGACGGGCACGCCCTGTGGGTGGAGGTCGCGCTCGCCCCCGTACCGGACAGTGCGAACGTGCTCCTGTCCGTCGCCGACATCAGCGACTGGCGCGAGCTCCAGGCGCGGCTGCGCCACCTCCAGATGCACGACCCGGTGACCCGGCTGCCCAACCGCGCGCTGTTCTTCGAGCGGCTCTCGGCCGCCCTGGAGACGTCGACGTACGCACGCGGCGGGACCGGCCGGGTCGGGCTCTGCTATCTGGACCTGGACGGCTTCAAGGCGGTCAACGACACGCTCGGCCACCGGGTCGGCGACCGGCTGCTGACCGCGGTGGCGACCCGGCTGACCCGGTGCGCGGACCAGAGTGGCTACGGCCCCGGCGGCGGGTTCCTGGTGGCGCGGCTCGGCGGCGACGAGTTCGCGCTGCTCGTGGAGGACTCGACCGGCACCGAGCAGCTGTCGGAGCTGGCGCAGACGGTGCTGACCGCGCTGCAGCAGCCGTTCGACCTGGCCGGGCAGCGGCTCTCGGTGTCCGCGTCGATCGGCGTGGTCGAGCGGTCGGCCGCGGGCACGACGGCGACGGGGCTGATGCAGGCCGCGGACACGACGCTGTACTGGGCGAAGGCGGACGGCAAGGGCCGCTGGACCCTCTTCGACCCCGAGCGCAACGCGCACCGGATGACCCGCCAGGCCCTGTCGTCGACGCTGCGGCCCGCGCTGGAGCGGGGTGAGTTCGTGCTGGAGTACCAGCCGCTGGTGGACCTGGAGGGCGGTCTGGTGCGGGGCGTCGAGGCCCTGGTGCGGTGGCGGCATCCGCAGTTCGGGACGCTGGCGCCGAATCGGTTCATCGGAATCGCGGAGGAGGACGGGTCGATCGTCCACCTCGGGCGGTGGGTGCTGCGGACGGCGTGCCGGCAGGCGCGGCAGTGGCAGAAGGACCACCCGGAGACCGAGCCCCTGTTCGTGTCGGTGAACGTGGCGGTGCGTCAGGTCTGGGACTCGGACCTGGTCGCGGATGTGGCCGAGATCCTCGAAGAGACGGGCCTGGCACCGGAGTTGCTGCAGCTGGAGCTGACCGAGTCGGCGGTGATGGGCTCGGCGGGACGGCCGTTGCAGGCGCTCCAGGCGCTGAGCGACATGGGTGTGCACATCGCGATCGACGACTTCGGTACCGGCTACTCGAACCTGGCGTATCTGAGCCGGCTGCCGGTGTCGGTCCTCAAGCTGGACGGCGCCTTCGTACGGGGCTTCCAGGACGAGGCGCATGCGAACCCCGCCGACGAGACGATCGTCGAGGCCCTGGTGCAGCTCGCGCACCGCCTGGGCCTCACCGTCACCGCGGAGTGCGTGGAGACGGCGGGCCAGGCGGCACGGCTGCGGCGGATCGGCTGCGACACGGGCCAGGGCTGGCTGTACTCGCGGCCGACGGCGCCGGACCGGATCTCGGCGATGCTGTGCGAGCGGACGGCTTCCTAGTTCCCCGTACCCGAGGGGAGTTGGTACGCGTCGGCGATCAGTTCGTACGAGCGGAGGCGGGCCGAGCCGGTGTGCGCGTTGGCGGTGAGCATCAGCTCGTCGGCGCCGGTGCGCTTGGCGAGGTCGTCGAGGCCGGTGCGGACGGCGTCCGGGGTGCCGTGGATGACGTTCGCCAGCCAGCCGTCGACGAACTCCCGCTCCAGGGAGCTGAACGGGTAAGCGGCGGCCTCTTCGGGGGTGGGGATGAGACCCGGGCGGCCGGTACGCAGCCGGAGCATGCTGAGCGCGCCGGTGAGGACCTGGCGGCGGGCCTCGGACTCGTCGTCGGCGGCGAGGGCGGAGACGCCGATGACCGCGTACGGGGCGTCCAGGACCTCCGACGGGCGGAAGGACTCGCGGTAGAGGTCGAGGGCCGGGATCGTGTTCTGCGCGGAGAAGTGGTGCGCGAACGCGAAGGGCAGCCCGAGGGAACCGGCCAGACGGGCGCTGAAGCCCGAGCTGCCCAGGAGCCAGACCTGCGGGGTGTTGCTGTGGCCCTGCACCGGTCCCGGGACGGCGTGGATGCGGGCGTACGGGTGGCCTTCCGGGAAGTCGTCCTGGAGGAACCGGGTCAACTCGGCGAGCTGGCGCGGGAATTCGTCCGCGCCCTCGTGGGGGTTGTCGCCGCGGCGGAGCGCCGCGGCGGTGGCGCCGTCGGTGCCGGGGGCGCGGCCGAGACCGAGGTCGACGCGGCCCGGGGCCATCGCCTCCAGCGTGCCGAACTGCTCCGCGATGACGAGCGGGGCGTGGTTGGGCAGCATCACACCGCCCGAACCGAGCCGGATGCGGTCGGTGTGGGCGGCGAGGTGGGCGAGGATCACGGCCGGCGACGAGCTGGCGACGCCGGGCATGGAGTGGTGCTCGGCCACCCAGTAGCGGTGGAACCCGCGGGCCTCGCCGAGCTTCGCGATCTCGACGCTGGTGCGGAGGGCGTCACCGGGGGTGGCGCCGACGCCGACGGTGGCGAGGTCGAGGACGGAGAGGGGGGTGGGGGCGAGGCCGGTGGCGCTGGCACGGATGGGGTGAGGGGTGGGTTCCACCGGGGGTCCTCCTGGGGCGGGTGGGGCGTGTTCCGTACTTCCGTGTACGGAACGGGAGGGTGGCTCCGGTTATTCCCGGCGGGATGGGGAGGTGGGGAGGGTGATCTTCGTGCGGGTACGTCGTGGCGGGTCGCGCCCACGCGGCGGAGCCGCAGATCCGGTACAGCCCCGCGCCCCTGAAGGGGCGCTAGCCGCCGAACAGCACGCCCAGTCCCGGCGCCCGCACCCGCCGCTCCGCCAGGCGGAGGCCTTCCCAGACCGTGACCTGGTTGGCGGTCAGGACGGGTTTGCCCAACTCCCTTTCCAGGTCGGTCAGACAGGCCGCCGTGTGGAGCGCCGTGTCCGGCAGGAGGACCGCCTCCGCCGCGGGATGGTCGCCCTCGCGGGCCAGTGCCAGGACCTCGGCGTGACCCCAGGTGCCGACCTCGGCCGCCGTGACGATGCCGCTGCCGCGGGTCGAAACGACCTCCGTACCGTCCGACTTGAGGAAGTCGTGGAAGAGTTCCGCGACGTCCGACGGGTAGGTGGCGGCGACCGCGACGCGGCTCGCGCCCAGTGCTCGTACCGCATGGGCGAAGGCGAAGGACGTGGAGGAGGCGGGGAGGCCCGCGGTGCGGGCCAGGCGGCGGATCTGCTCGTGGGCCCCGTCCCGGCCGAACACGAAGCTGGCGCTCGTACAGGCCCAGACGATCGCTTCGGCGCCCGCGAGCCGCAGCTCCTCGACGCCCGCGGCGAGGCGGGCGTCGGAGCCCATCTCCAGGAGTGCGTCGACGCGGTGGGCGTCGGTGCCGATGTCGGTGTGGACCAGCGGCAGGCGGATGTCCGGGGCGGCGAGCATCATCTCGATGCGGGGGTAGTCGTCCTCGGCGGAATGGCCGGGATAGAGGAATCCGATCGCTGTCATGTCAGGTCAGACCTTCCTGCTCGGGGAGCGGAGGGGGATCCTGGAACGCCGCCGGCAGCGCGGGCGGCAGCAGCTCCACCGGCGGCAGCAGCTCCACGGGCTGCGGCACCTCCGCGGAGGGCAGCAGGTCCGCGGGCGGTAGCAGCTCCGCCGACTGCGGCTGCGGCTGCGGCTGCGACTGCGACTGCGGCCCGGAGGCCATCAGGAGCTGCTGGTACGGGCCGACCGCGTGCGCACCGAGGCACCGCAGCGCGGACCACATGGTGACCTGGTTCGCGGAGAGGACGGGCATCCGCAGCTCCGCCTCCAGCTGGGGGATCACGTCGTACGTGGGGAGGTTGGTGCAGCTGATGAAGAGGCAGTCGGCCGCGCCGACCACCGCCTGACGGGCCATGTCCACCACGTCCCGGTACGGAACCTTCCAGATGTGCCGGGTGAGGCCCAGGAACTCCCTTCCCGTGACGACGATGCCCGCTTCCGCCAGGAACTCCTCCAGCGACCGCGTCACCGATTCCGTGTACGGGGTGACCAGGGCGATCCTTCGTGCGCCCAGCTCACCCAGCGCCTCCAGGAGCGCGCCGGACGTGGTCACCGAGGGCAGGTCCCCGGCCTGTGTCTCGCCGGCCCGGGACATCGCCTCGCACATGGCGCGTTCCCCGTCGGTGCCGCCGACGAAACTTCCAGAGGTGCAGGCGTACGCGACGACCTGCGGTTCGACCGCGATCAGGGCCCGGACCGCCTCGCGCAGCGTCTGGTGCTCACTGACCAGCCGGGCCAGGTCGAGGCTGACCTCGACGGGGACGAAGGGGGTGCGGGTGAGGTGGAGGGAGATGCCGTCCGGCACCCACCGCCAGAGCTCCCGGTCGAGTGCGAAGTCGAAGGGGGCCACCACTCCCACGCCGCGTTGCGGCTGTGGCCCACCGAGAAAGTCAATGTCCAATGCGGCCCCCAGGTACGGGTGTTGACGACCGTAAGGTGCGGGTACGAGTGTGGTCAATCCGTACACCATCTGCGTATGTCAGACGTTACGAAACGGTTTCTCCGCCATGACTGATGTGACCCTTCTTGTCCTCGACGCCGAACCGCTGCCGCGTCTCGGCAGCCTGACCGGACGGACCCGCATTCTGCACGGTGACGATGCGACGATCCGGAGTCAACTGCCACAGGCGGATGTGCTGCTGGTGTGGGACTTTCATTCGGATGCGGTGCGGCGTGCGTGGCCGGGCCCCGGCGCACGCCCGCGCTGGGTGCACACCGCGAGCGCCGGGGTGGACCACCTGATGTGTCCGGAACTCGCCGCTTCGGACACGGTCGTCACCAACGCGCGCGGCATCTTCGATCAGCCGATCGCGGAGTACGTCGCCGGCCTCGTCCTCGCCTCCGCGAAGGACTTCCAGGGCACGAACGAGCTGCAGCGGCAACGCCGTTGGCACCACCGGGAGACGCGCCGGGTGGCCGGTACGCGGGCCGTGGTGGTCGGTTCGGGGCCCATCGGGCGGGCCGTCGCCCGCACGCTGGAGGCGCTCGGGGTGAGCGTCGCCCTCACGGGCCGCACCGCCCGGCCCGGCGTGCACGGCCCCGACGACCTGCTCCCCCTCCTGGCCCGCGCGGACTGGGTGGTGTGCGCGGCGCCGCTGACGGACGCGACCCGGGGCATGTTCGACGCGCGGGTCTTCGACGCGATGAACCCGTCGGCGTACTTCATCAATGTGGGACGCGGCCGGCTGGTCGTGGAGAGCGACCTCATGGCCGCGCTCGCCAAGCGCTGGATCGCGGGCGCCGCGCTCGACGTCTTCGCCCAGGAACCGCTCCCTCCACAGAGCCCGGTGTGGGACGTGCCGGGCCTGACCGTGTCCCCGCACATGAGCGGCGACGTGGTGGGCTGGCGCGAAGAACTCGCCGTGCAGTTCCTGGAGTTGTACGACCTCTGGGAGAGCGGGAAGCCGCTTCCGAATGTAGTGGACAAGAATGTTGGGTACGTCCCCATGCATGACCTCACAGAGGAATGAGCCGACCGCACTCACCGAATTCACCGCCCACCGGCTGCTCGCCGCCTACCAGAAGGGCGAGCTGTCGCCCGTGGAGGCGGCCCGTGCCGTGCTGGAGCGGGCCGAGGCGATCCAGCCGTCCCTGAACGCCTTCGTCTCGATCGACCACGAGGGCGCGCTGGCGACGGCGCGCGCGTCCGAGGAGCGGTGGCGCAGGCGGGAGCCCCGGGGTCTGCTCGACGGTGTGCCGGTCACGGTCAAGGACCTGCTCCTGACCGCGGGCACCCCGACCCTGCGCGGCTCCCACGCCGTGGCGGACACCGGGAAGTGGGAGGAGGACTCCCCCGCGGTGGCGCGGCTGCGGGAGCACGGGGCCGTACTGGTCGGCAAGACGACCACCCCCGAGTTCGGCTGGAAGGGCGTCACGGACTCGCCGCGCTTCGGCATCACCCGCAATCCGCACGATCCGACGCGGACCTCGGGCGGCTCCAGCGGCGGGAGCGCGGTGGCCGTGGCGGCGGGCGCCGGGCCGCTGTCGGTCGGAACGGACGGCGGGGGCTCGGTCCGCATCCCGGCCTCCTTCTGCGGGATCTTCGGCATGAAGCCCACCTACGGCCGGATCCCGCTCTACCCGTCGAGCCCGTTCGGCACGCTCTCGCACGCCGGGCCGATGGCCCGGGACGCGGCCGATGCCGCCCTGATGCTCGACGTGATGGCCGGGGCGGCGGACTGGCGCGACTGGTCGCAGTCGGCGGTGACGGCCGACACGGAGACCCGGGCCGGCCTGCGGGACGGGGTGCGCGGGCTGCGGGTGGCGTACTCGCCGACGCTGGGCGGACAGGTGAAGGTGGCGCCGGAGGTCGCGGCGGCGGTACGGGGCGCGGTGGCGAAGCTCGCCGATCTCGGCGCGTACGTGGAGGAGGCGGACCCGGACTTCGCGGACCCGGTGGAGGCCTTCCACACTCTGTGGTTCAGCGGGGCGGCGCGGGTGGCGCAGGGCTTCAACCGCCGGCAGCGCGAAGAACTGGACCCCGGCCTGCGCGAGATCTGCGGGGCCGGAGCGCGGACGAGCGCGCTGGACTACCTGGCCGCGGTGGACGCGCGCATGGAACTGGGCCGCCGGATGGGCCGCTTCCACGCGACGTACGACGTCCTGGTGACGCCGACGCTTCCGGTGACGGCCTTCGAGGCGGGGGCGGAGGTTCCGAGGGGGTCGGGACTGCGCAGGTGGACGGGGTGGACCCCGTTCACCTACCCGTTCAACCTGACGCAGCAGCCCGCGGCGACGGTGCCGTGCGGGACGGACGGGGACGGGCTGCCGGTGGGGGTGCAACTGGTCGCCGCCAGGCACCGGGACGGCCTGCTCCTGCGGGTGGCTCAGGCGCTGTACTCCGGCCCGTCCGGCGCCTGAGGGCGCACGGGGCGCGGCCCGGGACATCGGCCCCGCCCCACGCCGAGCGCCCCGTGCTCCGCGCCCCGCCTCCGCTCCTTCTCGAAGCCGTGATCGAACTCCTTCTTGAAGCCGTGGTCGAGCTACTTCTTGAAGCCGTGATCGAGCAGCCTGCCCGCGTCCTTCGCCCGGTTCACGTCCGAGGACGAGGCCAGCAGGGTCCCGTAGAGGGTCTTGCCGCCGCGCTTGGTGGCGAAGACCAGGCAGTACTTGGCGTTCGGGCCCGACCCCGTCTTGATGCCGAGGGTGCCCCGGTAGCTGTTGAGCAGCGGGTTCGTGTTGGTCCAGGTGACGAAGCGGTGGCCGCCGGACCCCGTGACGGTGCGCTGCTTGGTGGACCTGGTGGCGACCACGGCCCGGAAGGTGGCGTTCTTCATCGCGCTCACCGCGAGCTTCGTCAGGTCACGGGCGGTGGAGTAGTTGCCCCTGCCGCCGCCTCCGTCGAAGGAGTCGAAGTGGGTGTTCTTCAGGCCGAGCGAGCGCGCGGTGGCGTTCATCTTCCCGATGAAGGACTTCACCCGGGCGTCACGCGTCCTGCCCGTACCGAACTTGTCGGCCAGCGCGTACGCCGCGTCGCAGCCGGACGGCAGCATCATCCCGTACAGCAGCTGCCGGACGGTGACCTTGTCGCCGACGATCAGGCGGGCCGACGAGGCGGTGTTCCTGACGATGTAGTCGCTGTACGCCTTCTGGACGGTGACCTTGGCATCCAGGTTGAGGCCCTTGTCGGCGAGGACCACCTTCGCCGTCATGATCTTGGTGGTCGAGCCGGTGGGCAGGCGGGTGTCCGCCCCCTTCGCGAACAGGGTCCTCCCCGTGCCCGCGTTCATCAGGAAGGCACCCCTGGCGGTGACGGTGGGTGCCTTGGGGGCGGCGAGGGCGGGGGCGGCCGTACCGGCGGCCACGGGGGTGAGGGCCTGCGCCGGGGCGAGGGCCGCCCCGGCGACCAGGACGGACCCGGCGGTGGCCGCGGTGACGGCGACGGCCGACACGCGGCGCGCCCGAGCCTTCGTGTTCCGCCCGCCGGGCCCGGTTCTGGTGATGTCGTTGAGTACGTTCTTCACGCTGAATGCTCCAAATGCCCATATCGTGCGGCCACATGAGGATGTCGCCTACCCGCCTGACGAACGAGGCGGCACGGGGGCACGGGTTCCACCGGAATTTCCCACCGGAAGGTCACTTCCACGGTCGCCTTCCGGCCGGTTCCACGTCTCGCGGGAGCGCAGTGCGCCGAGGAGTCCCACCGCGCTGAACGCGACGGGCAGCAGCAGTGCCGGCCGGTACGCGTCCGGTGCGGGCGTACCGGAACCGGCCTGCCCGGTCAGGTCGACGATCCAGCCGAAGAGGGGCTGGATCATGGCCGAGGCGGCGAACACTCCCGTGTTGGCCACGGCGAGTGCGGTGGCCGCCAGGTGTCCGGGGACCAGCTCCTTGAGCGCGGCGAAGGACACCGTGACCTGCGCCGCGGCAAGCCCGACCAGCACGTACAGGGCCAGCCCCGACCAGCCCGGCCGCCAGGGTGCCAGAGCCAGCAGCAGCCAGCCGGCCAGCGCAGCCGCCGAGGACGCCAGCAGGAGGGGCTTTCGCCGTCCGAGCCGGTCGGAGACGAGACCGATCAGCAGGGCCCCGGTCCCGTAGGCGGCGAGGGCCAGGGTGGTGTAGAGCGTCGCGTGCGCGTTGGACAGGCCGAAACCGTCCGTGAGCACGGGCACGCCCCACAGTCCCGAGAAGGCGTAGAAGGTGCCGTTGGTGCCGATGGTGCACCAGAACACCGGCCACATCTCCCGTCGGCGCAGTACGTTCCTGACGCTCTGCCAGGCGCCTTCGCCGGTGCGCGCGGTCCTGGGCGGCACGGCGAGGAGCCCCTGCTCGCCGGGGCCGTTGCGGACGAGTGCGAGAACGGCCACGGCCAGGGTCAGGGAGACGACCGATGCCGCCACGAAGATGGTCCGCCAGGACATGTGCGAGACGAGGACCGCCGAAGGGCTGCCCGCGAGGATGCTGCCCAGGTTCGCCAGCAGCATGGTGAGGCCGGTGATCGTTCCGTAGTGCCGGGGCGCGAACCAGACGGCGTTGTTCTTCATGACACCGACGAACACCACGGACAGTCCGAGACCGGTGAGGAGCGGCCCCATGGAGGCCTGGACGAGACCGCCCGCGGTCGCCTGGGCGAAGGCCCCGATCGCGGTCACCAGTGTCCCGGCCGCCACGCACAGCCTGGTTCCCAGGCGGTCCACGAGGATTCCGGCCGGTATCTGGGCTGCGGTGTAGACCCAGAAGTGCCATGCGGCGAGCATTCCGAGCTGCGCCGCCGAGGTCCCCAGCGAGGCGCTGAGGGACTGGGCGAAGGTCGCCGGCGCGAAGCGGTAGAAGAACCCGGAGAGGAAACAGGCGGTCAGCACGGTGTAGCCGGACCAGCGGAAGAACCGGTGCCGGCGTGCGGCCGCCGCCTCGTCCGTCGTCCCTGCCGTGGTCTCAGTCGTCATCGAGGACCTGGTCGAGGATCCAGTTGTCGAGGCGGTGCACCACGTGTTCCTCCGGCAGGTAGCAGCCGGGCCCGGAGGCGTGCAGCCCCTTCTGCTGGTACTCGGTGATCCAGTCGTCCTCCGCGATGACCTGCTTGAGCCGCTGGTGGTAGCGCGGGGACACCTCGTCGAAGTCCGGGCGCGCGAGGGTCGAGGCGGGGAAGGCACAGCCCACGCGGACCCGGGTGCGGGACGCGGAATCGGGAATCTTGTGAATCCACCACATGACGTCCTGGGCGGTCACGAGAAAGAAGCCGGGCAGCAGGATGGAGAAATGGGCACCCTTGGCCGCGGCCCCGGTGAGTCCACCGGTGTGCGGAAACCCTTTGTCGCGTTCGCCCGGATGTAATGCGGGGGTGTGCTCCGACTCGTGGTAAACGCCGATCCAGTTTCCTTCGGAGGCAGCCGAGGTCACCGGCTGTTCGCCGATCGAGCCCCGGTGGATGTGTTTGGTGTGCAGCGTCTCCATGTCCACCTCGACATAGAGCTTCCAATTGGATTCGAGGACGTATTCGCGTTCCTCCACCGGAACCATCTGCACGGTCCGGTGCGGCACGGCGACGGAGGAGAGGTAGTTGCCGAGCCAGTCGTCCAGCGTCGGGGATTCCTCCTGGTTCCCGAGGTGGACGAAGATCAGCCCCTCCCGGACGCCGGAGGGCACCTCCAGCAGGTTCCTGCCGATCCCGGCCAGGTCTTCGCGGCGGTGGCCGTCCAGTCCCGGGGCGTGCTTCAGGACGCCTTCGGAGCTGTACGTCCAGGAGTGGTAGGGGCAGCGGAAACCGCGGCAGGTGCCCGAGGGGTCCTCGACGACCAACGCGCCACGGTGCCGGCAGGAGTTGCGGAACACCCGTACTTCCGAGTCGTCGCCACGCACCGCCAACAGCGGTTCGTCCAGCAGCCGGAGGGTGAAGAAGTTTCCGGGTTCCGGTATCGAGGAGGCAAGTCCCGCGAAATGCCATGCGGGGCGGAACATCGTCTCCATTTCGCGCTCGAACCACGACTCGTCGGAATAGACCCAGTGCGGCAGTGTTTCGGCCTGCGCGCGAGGAAGCCGAGTGCCTGCATAGAGGTTCGGATCAAATATGTCGTGAGGTTTTCGCATGACAAAACAACCCCTCTGTTGTCCTTCCTGCTCACTCACGCTAACCAAGACCATTCCGGCCCGTGTGCCCAAAAGGTGTAGCTGCTGTGTGAAATCATCCATCGCCGACGGCGTGGGAATGGCCGAGGATCGCCTTTCCCGTGCCGACCGCACCGTGTTGCGATGCACCCCATGGATCACTTCGTGCGCAAGGGATACGGGGGCACGGGCCCCGGAGCGATCACGCCCGACGGATGCGCGGTGGAGCTGTACCGGCGGCTCCCCGTCCTCGACGAACCGAAGTGGCTGGCGCTGGCCGCCCCTGCCCGGCCGGGCGCCCGTCTCCTGGAGCTGGGCTCGGGCGTCGGCCGCCTCACCCGCCCCCTGACCGAACAGGGCTTCACCGTCACCGCGGTCGACGAGTCCGCCGAGATGCTGGCGGAGATACGGGAGTGGCTGCCCCGCGTACGTACCGTACGCAGCCCCATCGAGGCCCTCGACCTGCCCGGCGAGCGCTTCGACGTCGTGGTCCTCATGTCCTTCCTCGTCCACGCGGGCACGGAAGGGATGCGCGAGGGCCTCCTGCGGACCTGCCGCCGCCATGTCGCCGACGACGGCGTGGTGGTGATCCAGCGGGAGGCGGCGGGCCGGCACGAGGGGCTGCCCGTCGAGCGGCGTTACGCCGGCGGGGAGCTGGTCCGCATCGTCTCCTCGGAACCCGCCCGGGGCGAGGGCCGCCCCGGGGCCCGGTCCCTGCACGTCGAGTACGAGTTCCCCGACGCGCGCTGGACGCAGACCTACCTCTCCTGCCCGCTGACGGAGCAGGAGTTCGAGACGGCGCTGGAGGAGGCGGGGCTGGCGGTGGACGCCTACCTGGACCCGGACCGGACGTGGGTACGGGCCGTGCCGGTGGGCGCCGGGCCCGCCTGAGTCAGCCCTCCTGCGGCGGGGTGGCGGTCAGTGCGGCGAGGCGGGCCTCCAGCCGGTTCTGGCGGGCCTCGACGCGCGCCGCCACGCCGAACGGGGAGGCCAGGTAGCCGCCCGCGGCGAGCAGCGCCACGCTGAACAGGACGTTCCCGGCGAGGAACTGCAGGAGCGCGATCAGCAGCGCCGCCGCGACGAGGACGGGGCGCGCCCACCCCGCCCCCGCCTTCTTGCTGTTCTGCAGCTTGATCAGCCGAACCATCGCGTGCCGGGCCACCGGATCGTTCGGTATCTGCTCCCGCCGGGAGAGCCTCATCACCGCCGCCAGTCGGCGGTGCGGGAGGCCGGTCTCGGAGCTGAGCCGGTTCAGCGCCCTGGTGTTCAGCCAGATCAGGAGTCCTGCCAGCGCCAGGGGGACGACGATCACCCGGATTCCGGCCCAGGGGCTGAACACCTGAGCCACCCCCGACGCGGCGCAGGCCAGGGCGAGGATCGCCGTGTTGCCGGCCCACCTCGCGTCGTGCCAGCGCCACTCCGCCTCCCAGTCCACGTCGCTGCCGCCGCTCTCGTACTCGGGTCTCGCGTCCACTGTCCGTTTCCGTCCTTCCGGTCCTGCCGGTCCTGCACCGGGGGCGGATGGTACGGAGCGGGCGCGCGGACGCCAACCGGGCGGCGATGTCGGACTTGTGGGACTCAGGCCGCCGTTGCCCGCCGGAAGCTCAGCGTCTCCCCCACCGCGCCCGCCCGCCACAGGTCCTGGCAGGCGTCGGCCATCCGGTCCAGGCCGTCGACGACCGCGCCCCAGACGATGCCCGGGACCCAGCCCTGGTCGCCGTTGAGGAGCAGGTTGTTGCGCTCGTAGAAGAGGGCGAGGTCGACGATGGCGGGGCGGCCCCGGTGGATGTGGTCGGCGGAGTAGCCGTGGGAGCCGGTGGCCAGTTCCGTACCGGCGAAGGTGAAGTAGCAGAGGTCGCCGGGGATGGGGGTGACGGTGGGGTTCTCCAGTGGGGGTTCCGTGGCGGCGAAGGACGGGAAGAGCGCGTAGATCTCGTTGCGCGCGTACTTCGCGTGGTAGACGTCGCCGCCGAGCGGGAGGGCGTCCCAGACTGCCCGGCAGGTCATCGGGGCCAAGTCGTCGAGGAGTTTCGCGGTGCAGTGCACACCGCGCTTGTCGAGCGAAACATCCACGAATCGGTCGGTCATCCTCCCATCGTGCTCAGAGGTTTGCTCCCGTCAAGGGGGCATCTGCGGCCCCGCGGGCCGGAATTGAGTGGAGTAATCCGTGCGGTCTCGGGTAGCCGCGCGCCCATGGCTCCAACGAGGAAAAAACAAGCCAGGAAGACTCGAACGCAAGACAGACGGCCGATAGCCAGGCGCTCGCTCCTGGCGGGCGGTGCGGCGCTGGGCGCGGCGGGGGCGCTCGGGGTCGCGGGGTGCAGCAAGGTTCCGACCGGGAACACGCTCGCCCGGCTCAAGTCGCAGGGCATCGTGCGGATGGGCATCGCCGGTGAGGCCCCGTACGGCTTCATCGACGACCAGGGGAACTTCACCGGCGAGGCGGTCGAGCTCGCCAAGGTGATCTTCAAGCGGCTCGGGATCGCGAAGGTGCAGCCGGTCGCCACCGACTTCTCGTCGCTGATTCCGGGGCTCAACTCCCAGCAGTTCGACGTCGTTTCAGCCGGTATGTACATCAACAAGGACCGGTGCGCGCAGGTCATCTTCGCCGATCCCGAGTACCAGATGCTGGACTCCTTCCTGGTCAGGAAGGGCAACCCGAAGAAGCTCCACACCTACCAGGACGTCAAGAAGGCCGGGGCCACGATCGCCACCGGCACCGGGTACGCGGAGATCGACTACGCCGTCGCCGCCGGAATCCCGGAGAAGGAGATCGTGATCCTCCAGGACGCGGTGGCGGGCCTGAACGCCGTCGAGGCGGGTCGCGTGGACGTCTTCGCCGGTACGGCACTGGCCGGGCGCGAAGTGGTCAGGAAGAGCAGGAAGGCGGAGGCCACCGCGCCGTTCGCACCGCTGGTCGACGGCAGGAAGAAGATCGACGGCGGCGGCTTCGCCTTCCGCAGGCTGGACGGTGAACTGCGCGACGCCTTCAACGTGGAGATCCACAAGATGAAGAAGAGCGGCGAACTGTTCCGGATCCTCCAGCCGTTCGGCTTCACGAAGTCGGAGATGACGACGCTGACGGCCAAGGAGTTGTGCCGATGAGCGCGGGACTGTGGCAGCACTGGATCCTGCCCGGGATCTGGACGACCGTTCAACTCACGGTCTACTCGGCCCTGTTGGCGGGTGTCGTCGCCTTCGTGATCGGAATCGCGCGGACCAACCGGCTGTGGATCGTCCGCTTCCTGGCGGGCGTCTACACGGAGGTGTTCCGCGGGACCTCGGCGCTGGTGCTGATGTTCTGGCTGTTCTTCGTGGTGCCGGGGCTCATCGGGTGGGCGTTCGTGCCCATGTGGGCCGCCGTGCTCGCACTGGGCCTTTCCTACGGTGCGTACGGTGCGGAGGTCGTGCGCGGTGCGCTCGCCTCGGTCACTCCCGCACAGCGCGAAGCGGGGGTCGCGCTGAGCTTCACGCCGTGGCAGCGGATGCGGCTGATCATGCTGCCGCAGGCGGTGCCGGAGATGATCCCGCCGTTCAACAACCTCTTGATCGAGCTGCTGAAGGGCACCGCGCTGGTGTCGCTGCTCGGCATCGGCGACGTGTCGTTCGCCGCGTACCTGGTGCGGCTCGCCACCCAGGAGAGTGCGCAGATCTACTCGATCACCCTCGTCATCTACTTCGTGATCGCGTTCCTCCTGACGCGCGGCATGAAGGCGCTGGAGCGCAGGTCCAAGGCCGGGATCGGGATTGACGTGAAGGCGCAGATCTCCGGGGGGACGCGATGAGCAACTGGGACTGGTCCGCAGTCGCGGACTTCATGCCGCGCTTCTGGGACGGGGTGCTGCTCACCCTCCAGGTGCTGGCGCTCGGCTCGCTGCTCTCGTTCTCGCTGGGTCTGGTGTGGGCCTTCGGGCTCAGGTCGGCCTCGAAGTTCGTACGGTGGCCGGTGAACGTCGTCACCGAGTTCATCCGCAACACCCCGCTGCTCGTGCAGCTGTTCTTCCTGTTCTTCGTGCTGCCGGAGTGGGGGATCCAGTTCTCGGCGATCACCACCGGCACCGTCGCGATCGGGCTGCACTACTCGACGTACACCGCGCAGGTCTACAAGGCGGGCATCGACGCCGTACCGGTCGGCCAGTGGGAGGCGGCGACGGCGCTCAGCCTGCCGACGCACCGCACCTGGTTCGCGGTGATCCTGCCGCAGGCGATCCGGCGCATCGTGCCCGCGCTGGGCAACTACGTCGTCTCGATGCTGAAGGACACGCCGCTGCTGGCCGGCATCAGCGTGCTGGAGATGCTCCAGCAGGCACGCCTGGAGAGCGCGGCCACCTTCCAGTACACCGAGCCGCTGACCGTCGTCGGCATCGCCTTCATCCTCATCGCCTACCCGGCGTCCCTTCTGCTGCGAGCCCTGGAGCGTCGTCTTGTCCGCTGAAACCGCTGATTCCGTCCGGGCCCCGGCCGCCGCCGACGAGCTGATCAAGTTCGACAACGTCACCAAGCGGTTCGGGAAGAACACCGTCCTGGACAACCTCTGCTTCTCGGTCCTGCCGGGCAAGCACGTCACCCTGATCGGGCCCTCCGGGTCCGGCAAGACCACCATCCTGCGGCTGCTGATGACGCTGATGAAGCCCGAGGAGGGCACCATCCACGTCAACGGGCAGCAGCTCTACCCCTCGCAGGGCGAGAAGCAGTTGCGGGAGGTGCGCAAGAACATCGGGATGGTGTTCCAGCAGTTCAACCTCTTCCCGAACATGTCCGTACTGCGCAACATCACCGAGGCACCGGTACGCGTCCTGGGCCTCTCCAAGGACGAGGCCGAGCAGCGGGCCCGCGACCTGCTGGACATGGTCGGGCTCGGCGACCGGTGCGACGCCAAGCCGACGCAGCTGTCCGGCGGGCAGCAGCAGCGGGTGGCGATCGCGCGTGCGCTGGCCATGCGGCCGCAGGTCCTCCTCCTCGACGAGGTGACGTCGGCGCTCGACCCGGAGCTGGTGGCGGGCGTCCTCGACGTGCTGCGCGACATCGCCCGTACGACCGACATCACCATGCTCTGCGTGACGCACGAGATGAACTTCGCCCGGGACATCTCGGACGACGTCCTGATGTTCGACTCCGGGCGGGTCATCGAGTCGGGGCCGCCGGAGAAGATCTTCGGCGACCCGGAGCACGAGCGCACCCGCGAGTTCCTGGGCGCGGTGCTCTGAGCCCCGCAGGGCCCCGTACGGCGCTGTGACACCAGCTGTCGCACGGCTGACACCGGCTGTCGCACCGGCCGAAACGCGACCTGCCTCCGGCATGTGCCAGAGGTGCGCAGGCCCAGCTCACGACCCTCGGGCCCGAATGCCCGCGCGAGCCAGTTTTGTCAACCCCCGCCCTTCCGGCGGGGGTTGACGGCTATCGTGGCTCGAAGGCACACGAACGACGCAGCGAACGCCACAGAGAACGACACGACGAACGACACCGAGCAGGACGACGCAGCGCAGCAGAGCTGGGGGAAGACCGTGGCACTGAAGCCCGAACCGACCACGCCGCGGCAGCCGCGGCACTCGGTGCAGCACGCACTGCGCGTGCTGGAGTCGGTGACCCGGCACAGTGACGGCGTCACCGACACCCAGCTCGCCCGCGAGACCCGCCTGACCCCCGCCGAGCTGCGCCCGCTGCTGCTGATGCTGCGCCGCGAGGGGTACGTGGAGCAGGTGTCCGACGGCGCGTATGTGACGGGTGAGGCGCTGGAGCTCGTCGGGGCCCCCGGCACCACCCGCCGCGAGCTGGTCGAGCTGCGCCTCCAGCAGACCCTGGACCAGCTGCGGGACTCGGTCGGCGCCGCGATCTACCTCAGCCGGTACGTCGACGGGGAGATCAAGGTGACCCGGGTCGCCGAGGGCCCGCTGACCCCGAAGGTCAACGAGTGGGTCGACTTCCGCTCCTCCGCGCACGCCAGCGCGATCGGGAAGTGCCTGCTCACCCAGCTCGACCAGAACGGCCGCCGGGACCACCTGTCCCGGCACAGGACCGCCCGGCTGACCTCGCGGACGATCACCGACGAGCGGGTGCTGTTCTCCAAGCTGGACAACCAGCCGCCGACCGTCCCGGTCCTCGACCTCCAGGAGTACGCGCTCGGCACGGTCTGCGCGGCCGTACCCCTGACAGCCGGTGCGGCCGTGGGCTGCCTCGCCCTGTCCCTGCCGGTCGAGCACGCGCACCGGCTGCGGGAGGCGGCGGACGCCCTGAACCGCCGGGCCACACCGATGGCGCTCTCCCTCTCGCTGTAACGGCCCGACCACCCCGCGTACCTGGTCGCGAGCACCCCCTCGGACCAGGTACGATTTACGAGTCAAGCGCCGCTAGCTCAGTTGGTTAGAGCAGCTGACTCTTAATCAGCGGGTCCGGGGTTCGAGTCCCTGGCGGCGCACAGGACGAAGGAAGGCCCCCGAGCGGAAGCTCGGGGGCCTTCCTCATTCCCCGCGGCCTGCCGCCCGGTACCACTCCACCGTCTGCGCCAGCCCCTCCTCGAACGGCACCTGCGGCGCGTACCCCAGCTCCTCCCGGATGCGGGTGTCGTCCAGCGCGTACCGCAGGTCGTGCCCCAACCGGTCGGCGACGTGCTCCACGAGGCCGGGCGGGGCGCCCGTCAGCCCGATCAGGAGGCCGGTCAGCCGGAGGTTGGTGAGGGCGTTCCCGGTGCCGACGTTGTAGACCCGGCCGGCCGTGCCCTTGGTGAGTACCAGGTGGACGGCGCGGCAGTGGTCCTCGACGTGCAGCCACTCGCGGACGTTCTCCCCCGAGCCGTAGACCGGGACGGGGCGGCCCGCGAGGAGCAGGGCGGTGAAGCGCGGGATCAGCTTCTCGGGGTGCTGGCGGGGGCCGTAGTTGTTGGAGCAGCGGGTGGTGCGGACGTCCAGGCCGTGGGTGCGCCAGTAGGAGCGGGCGATCAGGTCGGCGCCCGCCTTGGACGCGGCGTACGGGGAGTTCGGCGCGAGCGGGGACTCCTCGGTCCAGCTGCCCTCGGCGATCGACCCGTAGACCTCGTCGGTCGAGACGTGGACGACGGGGCCGACTCCGGTGCGCAGGCATGCTTCGAGGAGGCTCTGGGTGCCCTCGACATTCGTACGCACGAAGGCGCCCGCGCCCGCGATGGACCGGTCGACGTGCGATTCGGCCGCGAAGTGCACGACGGCGTCGTGGCCCGGCAGCAGCTCCAGGAGCAGCGGCAGGTCGCGGACGTCGCCGTGGACGAAGTCCAGGCGGGGGTGGTCCAGGGGCAGGTGGTCGGTGTTCCCCGCGTAGGTGAGCAGGTCGAGGACGGTCACCCGGGCCTGTTCGTGGCCGGGGAGGCGGCCGTCGAGAAGCATGCGGACGTACGAGGAGCCGATGAACCCGGCGCCGCCGGTGACGAGGATCTTCACGCCGTGAACCGTACCCGCGACCCGCTGCCGCCCCGGTGAGGGGCGCGGGGCCGTACTGGATCCGCGGCTCCGCCGCGTGGGCGCGGTCGGCCACTGCGGGGCCGCGGGCGGCCGGCCGCACCGCGCGGCGCACCCGGCGGAGCGCTCAGCAGCAGCCGCCCTCGCGCATCAGCGCCGTCACGGCCGCCCAGTCGCCGCCGGGGGCATCGGCCCGTTGCCGCGTCGGGCTCTTCTTCCCGTACGGCGCCTCCAGCCCCGCCCGCTCGTGGACGCGTCCGCCGACCAGTACGCCGGTGACCTTCACCAGGTCGTCGAAGTCGGCGAGCGGGTTGCCGTCGACGAGGGTCAGGTCGGCGATCTTGCCGGGCTCGACCGTGCCCAGTTCCTCTGCCGCGCCGAAGAGTTCGGCGGGCGAGGTGGTGACCGAGTGCAGGGCCTCCGCCGCCGTGAAGCCGTGGCGCACCATCGCCCGCAGCACCACGTGCAGGGTCAGGCCGACCGGGGTGATCGGGGTGTCCGTGCCGATCGCCATCCGTCCGCCGTCGTCGACGAGTGTGCGGTACGTGCCCATCTCGCGCCGCAGTGCGAGACGTTCGGTGGCGGTCGGGGTCCTGGCCGCTGCCGCGCGGACCGTCGCCGTGTCCCAGGGCGGCATCATGGCCGTCACCCTGGGGTCGTCGGCGAGGGCGGGGAAGTCGCCGATGAGGGGGAAGGCGACGAAGGGCGTGGCGAGGAGTTTCAGGCCGCCGCTCGTGTAGTGGGCGAGGGTGTCCTGGTAGGTGAAACCCTCACTGGTGGCGCCGTGTCCGCGGTCGGCGCGTTCGGTGGCGACGAGGTGGCTGGTCAGGTCCTGGCCGCTCTGGAGGCCCTGCGAGACGAGGTGCGAGCCGGAGAGGACGCCGAGGCGGTCGTGGCCGAAGCGGGCGGCCTGTTCCATGTACGCCATCGGGGCGCGGACGTACGTCTTCACGAAGTCCCAGTCCAGGGCGGCCCCGCGGGCGAGGGAACGCCGCAGGCCCTCCTCGGTGCGGTGGGCGCGGCCCATGCTGTAGGCGACGCGCGGCCCGTCGAGGAGTTCGCCGGTGGTGAGGAGGCGCGGTCCGGCGAGGTGCCCGGCGACGACGGCCTCCCGGATGCGGGCCTGTTCGTACGAGAAACCGGCGAGCGAGACGGTGGTGGTGATGCCGTACGCGAGGGAGACCGAGGTCTGGCGGGCGCCGTAGGTGTACTGCCAGGGGTGGGTGTGGGCGTCCCAGAGGCCGGGGAGGACGGTCCGGCGGGAAGCGTCGACGTGGCGGGCGGCCCGCCGTCCGGCCCGGTGCGGTTCGATGCCGGTGATGCGGCCGTCGCGGATCAGGATGTCGACGTCGGTGCGCAGCCGGCCGTCGGCGGCGGTGCCGTCCCAGAGACGGCCGGCGTGGACGACGGTGTCGACGGGGGTGGAGCGGCGGTATGCGAGGCGGACGGGAATCTCCCGGCCGGGGCCCGAGCCGCCGGATCCCGTCCCGGCGTTCCCCTTCCCGGCGTTCCCCTTCGCGTCGAGGGTGGTCAGCCGCACCTTCCCCTCCGCCAGGTACAGGAGCGTCCGCGAGTCGGCCGCCCAACTGGGGTGGTCGGCACCGTAGTTCGAGAGCTGTCGCGCCTCGCCCGCCGGGCTTCCGTCGTCGCCGACCGGCAGCACCCACAGTGCGGACTCGCTGACGCAGGCCAGCCACTTGCCGTCCGGCGACCAGGCGGGTCCCGACGCGTACCGGTCGGAGAGGGAGGCGAAGGCGGCGAAGGGGTGCAGGGCCGAGGCGCCGGTGGCCGTGTCGACGACGCGGATGAGGTTGTAGCCCTCGCGGTAGCGGAAGTTGAGCCGGTTGCGGTCGCAGTAGGCGAGGTGGCGGCCGTCCGGGGACCAGCTCGGCGGGCCCGGCAGTCCGCCGCCGCCGAGCGGGGTGGCGAGCACCTTCTCGACACCCGAGGCCAGGTCCCGTACGACCAGCCCGCCCGCCATGTCGATGCAGGCCAGTCGCTTGCCGTCCGGGGACAGCGCGGGGTGTGTACGCCCGCCGCCCGCCAGCAACTCGTCCTTCCCGGTGGCGAGTTCGAGGCGGCGCACCCCGTTCAGGCCCTCGCGGTCGTCGACGTACAGCAGCCAGCGGCCGTCGCGGCTGAAGGACGGGCCCTGGAGGTAGCTGGACGGCGTGGCGCGCACCACCCGACGGGGAGTGGGACGGCCCGAAGTCGGCTGGATCCAGAGGGAGTTGAGGGCGACGAACGCGAAGGAGCGTCCGTCGGGGGCGAGCACCGGCTGCTGGATGCCGCGCACCTTCCGGGTCCGCTTCGGCTCCAGCTCGTACCTCTTGATCCGGTACGAGGGCCGCTCGACCGGCAGTGTCGCGTCGAAGGCGACGACCTGTCCGGTGCGCGCGCGGTGCGGGCGGACGACCTGGAAGCGGCCGTCGAGGGTGACCAGCATCCGCTCGTCGTCGAGCCAGCGCGGCGGCGAGTCGGCGAGCGAGCCTTCGACCGGGGCCGGTGTTCCGTCGACGACCAGGGCGACGGGTTCGTACCGCTGGCCCG
This sequence comes from Streptomyces sp. NPDC054863, assembly GCF_053610825.1. NCBI lineage: Bacteria > Bacillati > Actinomycetota > Actinomycetes > Kitasatosporales > Streptomycetaceae > Streptomyces > Streptomyces sp. NPDC054863. Next base: position 43,828 of record NZ_JBSGZD010000006.1, read on the forward strand.
TGGCCGTGGTGCGCAGCCAGGCGGTGCGGCCGGCCGGGGAGACGGCGGGGGCGAGCAGACCGCCGGGCGGGGCGGTGTCCGGTTCGGCGTGGACGACGGTGACGGGGCCGGTCCCGTCGGCGGCGACGGCGGCGATCGTACGGGACTTGAGGGCGGTGCCCTCGACCGTGCCCCTGACGAACAGGACCCGGGCGCCGTCGGCGCTCCAGGTGGGGTCGAAGTCCTCCCAGCGGCCGCCCTGCCCCGGCCCGGACCGGCCTGCCAGGCCGGTCAGTCGGTGGAGCTTCCCGGTGCGTACGTCGACGGTCCAGATGCGGTACGGGCTGCCCTTGACCGGGTCGCCGCCGCGCTCGGAGGAGAACGCGACGCGGGTGCCGTCCGGTGACCAGGCGGGGGCCCGGTCGTCCCATGGGCCGTCGGTGAGGCGGCGCAGCCCCGAGCCGTCCGCGTGCATCACCCAGATGTGGAACTGGCCGCCCCTGAAGGCCGCCATCGCGACCTGCCGCCCGTCGGGCGACAGGACGGGGCGGTTGGGTTCGAGGTCGGGCGGGGTCAGGGCGGTGGCGGGTCTGCCGTCCTCGCCGAAGGACCACAGGACGTTGTGGACCTCGGCGACGTAGCGGCCGGCGTGGCCGCTGCCCGCACCGTTGGTGGCGGTGGTCAGGCGCAGCAGCCGCTCGCCGGGGGCGACGGCGGAGGCTCCACCGGGGGCGGCGAGGGAGGCGGCATCGGAAGCGGTTGAGGCGGGGGCCGCCTGGGCCCGGCCCGTCACCCCGCTCCCGACGGCCACGGTGGCTGCCGTGACGGAGGCTGCCTGAAGGAAGGTGCGGCGCGGCATGGACGGCAAGGTGCTCCCCCTGGGTTCTCACGTACGTACCTGGGCCCCCTCAGGAAACCGCCGCCCACCCCGCCCCGTCCACGGCAACGCGCCCGTCCCGTCGCTTTCCGGCCGACAATTCACGCTGCCGCAAAGCTGGTTGACCTGGCCGTGGCATCGGGGAAATCCGCGGATCCGCCCGGCGCCGGCGGAGCCCTCAGCCCCTGCCGAGCACCCCCAGCACGGAACGCGCCTGGTGGTCCGCGCCGAGGCGGTTGGGGTGGAACGGCACGGCGAGCCCCGGCGGGTTCGTCGACATCGGCAGGACGCCCTCGACCCACTTGGTGCCGGAGGCCTGGCAGACGTCGTGCCCCGTGCTGCCGCTGTAGGTGTCGACCAGCTCGGCGCCCGTCCCGGCGGCGACCTCGGCGAGCATCCCGTTGAGCTCCTTGAGCCGGGCGCCGAACCACTTCAGGTCCTCGTCGTACATCTGGACGTACGGGAAGCAGCCGCGGTCGGGGACGGCCCCGGCGAGGTAGTCCACCAGCAGGACCCGGGCCTTCGGGGCGCGCGACGTGATGCCCCGGACGGCCGCGGTGACCAACGGCCGCGACTCGGCGATGCGCTTCGACATGAGGTCGCTGCCGTCGGGGGCCGTCCACCGCGGCCGGCAGGAGACGCCGAGCGGCTCGGGCAGCAGGTTGATGCAGCTCGTGACCGCGCCCGCGAGCCCGGCGTCGTTGCCGCCGATGCCGAGGGTGACCAGGTCGGTGGTGGGCGTGAGCCGGTCGAACTGGGGGGCGTTGGTGCCCGTCGCGACGGGCGGGAAGACGTTGACGTCCTGTGCGGCGGTGAGGTGTTCGGTGGTCGCGGCCCCGCAGGTGGCGTCCCGGAAGGTGGGGATCGAGAGCTGTTTCGCGACCTGCTTGGGGTAGTTCCAGCTGCTCTGCGCGCAGCCGCTGGGCGCGTGGGTGGAGTCGATGCCGACGACGGTGACGTCGGCGGACCAGGAGTCGCCGAGCGCCACGTACTCCTTGTACTGCTGCGGCGCAGCGGCGGCGTGGGCGGTGGGGACGGCCAGTGCGCAGGAGGCGAGGGCGGCGGCAGCGGCGAGCGGATCTCACGGGGGACCTCCGGTGCGGCGGAAGGTGAACGGGGTTCAGCTTTGTCCTCCCGTACGCGTCCGGGCGCCGCCGCGCGCTCTTTCTCCGCACCCCGCCCGTGGATTCACCCGTACGGAGCGAGCCGCCCCGTCGGCGCCGGGGCGGCTCACTTTCCGTGGAAACGGATCAGAACTTCACGTCCGAGCAGGCGTAGAACGCGTTGGCCGTGTCGTAGACGTTCCACACCGCCAGCACGACGTGCTTGCCGGACTTGCCCGTGGGGATCGTTCCCTGGTGGGTCAGCGTCGCGGGCGGCTGCTGGCCGCCGTACGGCACGTTCAGGAACGGCTGCGGGTCGAGCGAGGCCCGGGTGATCGGCTTGGTCGGGTCCCAGCCCTGCTTGGTGATGTAGTAGCGGAAGTCCGACGTGCGGTGGCGCGCGGTGAACTGCCAGCGGAACGAGTAGCTCTGACCCGAACTCACCTGTGTGGCGGGCCAGTTGCCGCCGCGCGGGTCGTCGAGCTGCGCGAAGCCGCCGTTGCCGCCGGAACATATCTTGCCGTCGGCGGGTCCGGACGCCGGGAAGCCCTTGGGCCCCTCGACGCTCTGCGGCTCCCACTGGATGGCGCCGCAGCCGGTGACCGTGCCGTTGGCGCAGAGCTTCTGGCGGCTGATCGGGGAATCGGTGTAGCCGTGGCTGCTGGCACTGCCGGTGGCGACCACCGTGCTGCCCGCCATCGCGAGACCGATGACGGCAGCACTCATTGCCTTTTTTCGCATGCTTCGCTCCAGGAGAACGTGGGGGAGTCCGTCGAACTGTGAGCTGTGCCGGCACATGTGCGCGTGGGTGGTGCGCACGGGTAGAGCGGTGAGGCGGTGAAGCAGAACTTCCGGTCTAGACCAAGACACAATGTAGGGACGGCAGTTGAACATGTCCAGACCAATGTCCCAAGTAGGGAAGACTTGAGGAAACTCACCTCCCGCCGAGGTACGCCACCGTCAACTCCCGCACCAGTGACTTGCGTTCGTAATCGTCCAGCTCTCCCACGAGACCGCGCGCGGTCAGCCGCCGCACCGTGTCCTCCACCGCGTCGACCACCGAGGACAGCGCCCGGTCCCGGTCCCTGGCGTCCAGCGCGGCGAGGTTCCGGCGGCGCATCGCCTCGGCGACCTCGGGCGCGTACTCGATCCGTACCGGCTGCACCGAGAAGACCTCGATCCCGGCAGCCGCCGTCCGCGCCGACACCTGCCGGGTCAGCTCGTCCCCGACCGCCGCCGTGTCCCGCAGCGTCCGCGTCCCGCCGCCTCCCGGCGCGGCGCACGGCGCGTCCACCGGCAGCCGGGACGACGCCCGCGCGAGGGCCGCCTCGACCTGGCCGCGCAGATGTCCCGTGTGGTCGGCCACCGTGAGCGTCGCCCGCGCCGTGTCCGCGACCCGCCACACCACGAGGACGACGACCCGCAGCGCGATCCCGTTGCGGTCCACGGCCGGCAACGGCTCGCTCCGCCAGTGCTTCAGCCGTACGTCCACCCGCCTGCGCACCAGCAGCGGGCTCAGCCACACCAGCCCCGTCCGCCGCACGGTCCCCCGGTACGCCCCGAAGAGCGTGAGCACCGTCGCGCAGCCCTCACGCCCCCGCACCAGACCGCCGAACGCGCACAGCCCCACCACCACCAGAGCCGCGAGCGCACCCCCTCCCGCGGTCCCCATCCCGTCGTACGTACGCACCGGCAGCCCGAGCAGCACCCGCGCGGGACCCGGTACGAGACCCACCCACCACAGCACAGCACCGCACCCGGCCACCGCGCCGATCCCGGTGGCCACCGCGGCCCAGCCGGACCCGGCAGGGCCGGGGCGCTCGGCGGGCCCCTGCGCGACGGGAACGGAGGCGGGGGCAGGGCCCTCGGGGGCTGCGGCCACCTTCCGCTGCTCGCCCGTCCCCCTGCGCCGGCCGACGACGGTGGCCCCGGACGGCACCGACGAGACCCCGGCCTCGTCACGGAAGAGGAGGTGCACGGGAATCTCGGTCGTCGACTCGTTCTTGATCACGGGATGGCGCACCACGGGACCGTTCATCGCCATGGGACCGCTCATCGCCACGGGATCATTCATCGCCACGGGACCGTTCGTCACCACGGGACCGTTCATCGCCACGGGATCGTTCATCGCTGGGTCCCCTCCGCCACGACGGTCGTGAACAGCCGGCGCCAGGTCTCCGGCCCCGGATAGCCGTCCGCCTCCTTGCCCCGCCAGCCCTGGGCCCGCTGGAACGCCTCGACGTTGCGCCGGTCCGCCTCGCTCCAGCGCGGTCCCGGCCCCACCGTGTAGTGCGTGCCGAACCCCCGCTGCACGAGCCGCCGCCCCAGCTGTTCCACGTACGCACTGGAGCTGCCCGGCCGGAAGTGCCGCGTCCCCGGGAACACCGCCGCACCCGGCGCGCCCTGGACGACCGCGCCGCCGACGAGCCCCCGGTACCGGTACGCCACATAGCGGTCGGCGTTGTTCCAGTAGCCGATCGGGGTGGCCTGCTTGCGGGTCTTGGGGCGGGTCTGCTCGTAGGCGAGGTAGTGGCCGCGGGTGTAGTCCGTCCAGCCGCCGAAGATCGTCACGTGCGAGCCGTCGTGCGGGTCGGCCGTGTTGTGGAAGAGGAGGATGTCGCCCGGCTCCAGCTGGTCGCGGCTCACCTTCACCCCGTAGTCGGCGAGGCTGCCGGTCCACTCGTTGCCGCCGAGCCCCCAGGCCATCGAGACGTACCCGGAGCAGTCCTGCCGGTATCCGTCCGTCCAGAACCTGTCCATGCTGTACGGGACGCCGGCCGCGACCCACCGCTTGGCCCGGTTGATGATGTCGGCCCGGGTGGCGGGCTTGAACTTCGGCGCCGCGGCGACCCCGCCCGGCCCCGGCGCACCTGCCGCGCCCGATCCCCCGGGGACTCGGGGACCGCCGTGCAGCGGAGCCGTCCGGCCCTGCGGAGCGGGAACGTCCAGCAGCTCGTCCCCCTCTCCCCTTCTCCCCTTCTTCTCCGCCTTCTCCGCCTTCTCCGCCTTCTCCGCCTTCTCCGCCTTCTCCCCCGGCCTCTCCCCTGCCTTCTCCTCCACCCGGTGGGTGCCGTGCTCGTGGTGCCTCTCCCCGTCCGGGCAGTGGCCCGCCGCCCCGGCCGCTCCCCCGCTGCCCAGCACCACCCCGGCGGCGGTGACCAGCAGCACGGCACGCCGTGCGCCGTGCGCCGCCGCGTGACCTCCGTCACGCGCCGGAAGAGACCTCGTCCTGCGGACCCGGCGCCGGTCGGCGCATCCGGCACAGGGACAGTCGACTGCGGGCTGAATCTCCTGGAACTCGATCACGGCCACAGTGTCCCAACTACCCGGACATAACGCATCTTGACGGTTCGAATGATGAACAAATGGACATCACGGGCGGCCACTGGTTCAAACCACTCCGGAGAGTCCGGTAGAGTTCTCCGAGTCAGCAGGCGCCGCTAGCTCAGTTGGTTAGAGCAGCTGACTCTTAATCAGCGGGTCCGGGGTTCGAGTCCCTGGCGGCGCACGCGCAACCGAGACCCTTCCACCACCGGTGGGAGGGTCTCGGTCATTCCCACGGTTCCGGGCCCTCCCCGGGACCGCCCCGGGACTCCGGCAGCCCTGCGATCAGCGACCCTTGCGATCACATGAAGAGTCGGGGAACCTATCCTGGAGCCCATGGCTCCAATGGGGCGGACGGTACGACGAGTTGAGACTCGGAGGGCCGACGAGGGGACGGCAGGGCCATGCGGGGTGCGTGAAGCACCTCACGGGTGGGGCCCCTTTCACCGGCAAATGTCGGGACGGGCATCATGCAACCGGAAGGTTGCCGTCCTGTGTCTGTGGTGATGGCGGGCCGACCAATGATGCGTTCGGGACGGTCGAGGGGGACCGCCAGCGAGCGACCAGACCTACGAACACACGCAGCCAGCCTTGCGTGCGGGGGGATGACTCATGACGTCGACGCCGAGCGGCGCCGGGCAGTACCACGACCCTACCCATGACCCCACCCAGACGACGCAGCTCCGGGTCCCCCCGCAGCCTGGGTCCGACGGCCAGGGTCGCCGAAAGCAGAAGGCGCTGCCCAGGTACGACTACGAGCACTACAGCCGGCTGGCGGGACCGCTGACGCAGCCGGACCCCAGCAAGCCGTACAAGGTCCAGTACAGATCCCTGATCTCCCAGGAGCCGCACCGCATCAGAGCGGCCCTGCTGCTGGGTGCGGCGCCGCTGCTCTCGCTGGCCCTGTTCATCTGGCTGATGCAGCCGAGCCACTGGACCGACCGCGACCCGAACCTCCAGGACGACCTCCTGCGTGCGCTCGACGTCGTGATGCTGGTGTCGATCGGTCTCATCGAGCTCTTCCGCACCATGAACGTGCTCTCCAACGCGCACGCCACGCTCGTCGCGCGCGACCCGATCCCGGTCGTCCCCGAGACCGGCACCCGGGTCGCCTTCATGACCTCCTTCGTGCCCGGCAAGGAGCCGCTGGAGATGGTCACCAAGACCCTGGAGGCGGCCGTCAAGATCCGCCACCGGGGCCTGCTGCACATCTGGCTGCTCGACGAGGGCGACGATCCGGCCGTCAAGGCCGTCTGCGAACGCCTGGGCGTGCACCACTTCTCCCGCAAGGGCATCGCGAAGTGGAACCAGAAGAAGGGTCCGCACCGCGCGAAGACCAAGCACGGCAACTACAACGCCTGGCTGGACGCGCACGGTGACGACTACGACTACTTCGCCTCGGTCGACACCGACCACATCCCGCTCCCGAACTACCTGGAGCGCATGCTCGGCTACTTCCGCGACCCGAACATCGGCTTCGTCATCGGCCCGCAGGTCTACGGCAACTACGACACCTTCGTCACGAAGGCCGCCGAGTCGCAGCAGTTCCTCTTCCACGCCCTGATCCAGCGCGCGGGCAACCGCTACGGCGCCCCCATGTTCGTGGGCACGTCCAACGCGGTCCGCATCAAGGCGCTGAAGCAGATCGGCGGTCTGTACGACTCGATCACCGAGGACATGGCGACGGGCTTCGAGATCCACCGCGCCAAGAACCCGGCCACCGGCAAGAAGTGGCGCTCGGTCTACACCCCGGACGTGCTGGCCGTCGGCGAGGGCCCGACCGCCTGGACCGACTTCTTCACCCAGCAGCTCCGCTGGTCGCGCGGTACGTACGAGACGATCCTCAAGCAGTACTGGAGGGGCTTCGGCACGCTGCCCCCCGGCAAGATGTTCAACTACACGATGATGATCATCTTCTACCCGATGTCCGCCATGAACTGGATCCTGGCCGCGCTCTCCTGCGCGCTGTTCCTGGGCATGGGCGCCTCGGGTGTCCAGATCGACCCGGTCATCTGGATGATGCTGTACGGCAACGCCTCCGCCCTCCAGATCGGCCTCTACATCTGGAACCGCCGCCACAACGTCTCGCCGCACGAGCCCGAGGGCTCCGGCGGTCTGGCCGGCATGGCGATGTCCGCGATGTCCGCACCGATCTACGCGCGCTCGCTGATGGACGCCGTGCTGCGCCGCAAGTCCAGCTTCGTCGTGACGCCCAAGGGCGACTCGTCCAGCCCGGACACGCTCACCGGCACCTTCCGCATCCACATGTTCTTCATCCTGATCTTCGGCGGGTCCATCGGAGCCTCGTTCGCCCTCGGCCACATGCACCCCGCGATGGTCCTCTGGGCCTCGCTCGCCCTGCTGGTCACGGCGGCGCCCATCATCGCCTGGCGCCTCGGCATGCGGGACGAGAAGAAGAAGGGCAAGCCGGGCCCGCAGCAGGGTCCTGGCTCCGCGGGCAGCACCCCGGAGTACGACGACCCGGCCGCCTACCCCGGACAGCACCCCGAGGGCCACACCCCGCAGCAGAAGCCGAGCTGGGCCGCGGCCGACCAGACCATGCAGATTTCTTCCCTTGGGGGACGTAAGAAATGAGTTTCCGTCCGAGCCGCCGGGCCAAACGACTGTCCATCACGGCCGCGGTGGTTGTTGCTCTGGCGGCGTTCAACGGGCCGGCGCTGTACCGCTTCGGTTCGGAGCAGTACCACGAGTACAAGATCAACCGCCCTGAGTACAAGGCGGAGAACGGCCACTGGGACTTCCTCGACGTCCCGACGGACAAGAAGATCAACACGATCCACTCGGCGCTGCTGCACACCGGCAAGGTGCTGATGATCGCGGGCTCGGGCAACAACCAGAAGAACTTCGACGCGGGCAAGTTCGAGTCGATCCTCTGGGACCCGAAGGCCAACACGTACAAGATGATCGCGACCCCGAAGGACATGTTCTGCTCGGGTCATGCGCAGCTGCCCGACGGCAAGCTGCTCGTCGCGGGCGGTACGAAGCGGTACGAGAAGCTCGAAGGTGACGTCACCAAGGCCGGTGGCCTGATGGTCGTCCACAACGAGAACCCCGACAAGCCGATCACGCTGCCCGCGGGCACGGTCTTCACCGGCAAGAAGAACGGCAAGACGTACGTCACCAAGGACCCGGTGCTCGTCGAGAAGGCCAAGAAGGTCTTCGACAAGAGCACCGGGAAGTTCCTGCGCAACGACCCGGGCCTGGGGCGCATCTACGTCGAGGCCAGGCAGTCGGGCAAGCAGTACGAGTCGGGCACCGAGGACAACTACAAGATCGCCGGTCTGAAGCCCACCGACGCCCGCAACACGTACGGCATAGCGCAGAAGCTGGCCCTGGACAAGAAGGACTTCCAGGGCATCAGGGAGGCCTACGAGTTCGACCCGGACACGGAGAAGTACGTCCCGGTCGACCCGATGAAGGAAGCCCGCTGGTACCCGTCGCTGACCACGCTCAAGGACGGCAAGGTCCTGGCGACGTCCGGTCTCGACGAGATCGGCCAGATCGTCCCGGGCAAGGACGAGATCTACAACCCGAAGACGAAGACCTGGAAGTACACGGGCTTCGAGCGGCGGCTGCCGACCTACCCCTCGCTGTTCCTGCTCGACGACGGCAAGCTCTTCTACTCGGGCTCCAACGCCGGTTACGGCCCGGCCGACGTCGGCCGCGAGCCCGGCATCTGGAACCTCGACAACAACAGCTTCAAGAAGGTCCCGGGCATGAGCGACCCGGACCAGCTGGAGACCTCGGCCTCGGTCATGCTGCCGCCCGCGCAGGACCAGAAGTTCATGGTCATCGGCGGTGGCGGCGTCGGCGAGTCCGAGAAGTCCTCGGAGAAGACCCGGCTGGTCGACACCAAGATGCCCAACCCGGCCTTCAAGGACGGGCCTTCGCTGGACAAGGGCACCCGCTACCCCAGCGCCTCGCTGATGCCGGACGACACGGTGCTGGTCACCGGCGGCTCCGAGGACTACCGAGGGCGCAGCGACTCCAACATCCGCGAGGCGCGTACGTACGACCCCAAGTCCAACCAGTTCAAGCGGCTCGCGGACCCGAACGTGGGGCGCAACTACCACTCGGGCTCGGTGCTGCTGCCGGACGGACGGGTCATGATCGCGGGTTCCGACTCGCTCTACTCGGACAAGGCCAACACCCGGCCGGGCGTCTTCGAGCAGCGCATCGAGATCTACACCCCGCCGTACCTCTACCGCGACTCGCGGCCCAAGCTCTCCGACGGGCCGAAGAAGATCGCACGGGGCGCCTCCGGCACCTTCAAGTCGCAGCACGCGGCGTCGATCAAGACGGCGAAGCTGATGCGGCCGAGCTCCGTCACGCACATGACGGACATGGACCAGCGCAGCATCGCGCTGGACGTCAAGAAGACGGCCGACGGCATCACGGTCACCGTCCCGGCGAACCGCGCGCTGGTGCCTTCCGGGCACTACATGCTGTTCGTGACGGACGACCAGGGCACGCCTTCCGAGGCGGTCTGGGTCGAGGTTCCTTAACCACGGCACACCACGCACCGCGCACATGAGTAAGGGGCACCCTCCTGGGAGGGCGCCCCTTACTCGTTCTGGTACGGAGATCGTGCTGGTACGGAGATCTACTTGGCGTTCTTCGCCAGCTCCAGCGCGTAGTCCGCGAACCAGCGGCCGGCCTGCGGGCCGCCCTTGCACTCGCCGTCGGACTCACCGGGGCGCTTGACCCACAGGAAGGCGTGCACCTGCTTGTCGCCGGTGTTCGTGGTGGGGGCCTCGCCCAGCGCCCGGCCCGGCGGGTTGCACCAGCGTTCCTTCGGGTCGCCCTGGGTGTAGGGCCCGTTGCCGTTGCGGCTGGTGTCGATGACGAACGGCTTGTTGCCCACCTTCGCGGAGAGCTCCTTGCCGTACTTCTTGCTGTCCTCGGTGGAGTAGAAGTTGGAGACGTTCACCGAGAAGCCGTCGGCCTGCTCGATGCCCGACCACTTCAGCGGCTCGAAGATCTGGTCCGGCTTGCCCCAGCCCGCGTTGCCCGCGTCCAGGTAGACCTTGGTCCTCGGCTGCTGCTTCAGCGTCTTGATGGCGCCCTTGAGGAGGTCGTAGCGCTCCTCGTGGAACTTCTCCGGGGTGCACTGGTCGACCAGGTGCAGCACCGCGTCCGGCTCCAGGATCACGGTGGCCGGGCGGTCGCCGATGCCCTCGGCGACCTCCTTGATGAAGGCCCGGTACGCGTTGCCGTCGGCGGCGCCGCCGCCGGAGAAGTTGCCGCAGTCGCGGTGCGGGATGTTGTAGACGACCAGGATCGCCTCGCGGTCGGCCTTCGCGGCGGCCTCGGTGAAGCCCTTGGCCTGCTCCTTGGCGTTCTCCGGGATCAGCCATTCGCCGGCCGGCTGCTGGGCGATCTTCTTGATCAGTTCCTGCTTGCCCGATTCGCCCTCGTCGGCGAGTGCCTTGGCCGCCTTGGCGTCCGGGTTGACCCAGTACGGGTCGTCTCCCTTGGGCAGCTGGGAAACCGGCGGATTCTTCCCCGCGGTCCCGCCGTCGCCCCCTTCGCCCCCCGAGGTGCAGCCCGTCAGGAGCAGCGCGGCCCCCACCGCGACCGCTCCCACTGCTCGCACACGTCCGCTGTAACTGCCGTACATCGACTCCCCCTTGGGCGCCTTTTGCGAAGACCGACCTTCTCGAAGACCTCTCGAAGGTGACCGTCTCGAAGTGGAAAGGAATTCCGAGGCAGCCCCCCAGGCGCCCCTGCCCGGACAGATCCGGTCGAATCCAATCCTGACACACCGGCCCCCGGCCCCACGAGGCGTGCCCTGCTTCGTGGAAATCCTGTGGCACCGCGTTCAGTCAGCTTGTTCGAGGACACACGGATACGATGAGACAGCCTTGCCGACACACTTCAGACCTCGTTGCAGCACACTTCCATCACACTTCGTAGCGCCCCGCACAGAGCACTTCAGGAGGAGGGCGTGGTCAGCACCCGCTTGACCGCCCTGCTCGACGAGCTGGCGGTCCGCCACACAGCCGGACTCGACGAGTTCTTCGCCCGCCACTGCGCCGACGTACTGGGAGTGGACGGGCTGGCCGTCACGCTCTCCGGCGGTGTCCCTTCGGAGCAGAACGCCGGCGGCGAGCCCGTCTGGTTCTCCGGTCCGGTGGGCGTCGCCCTCGAAGACCTCCAGTTCACGCTCGGCGAGGGTCCTGGCACGGACGCGCTGCGCACCGGCCGGCTCGTCCTGGAGAGCGACCTGGTGCAGGTGCCGCGGGAGCGCTGGCCGGGTTTCCTGCCCGGCGCCGAGAAGCTCGGGGTGCGGGCGGTGTTCTCCGCACCGCTGCAGATCGGTGCGATCCTGGTGGGGTCCCTGACCTGCCACCGGGCCGAGCCCGGCCCACTGGGCGGGCGGGCGTTGGCCGATCTGCTGGTGTTCGCGGACGCGCTGACCCTGACCCTGCTGGGCAGTGCGGAGTCCGCCGCGCCCGGCTCGGGCGGCTGGCTCGCGACGGACGCCACGCTGTACCGGGCGGAGGTGCACCAGGCCACCGGAATGATCTCGGTACGGCTCGGGGTGCCCCCGGCGGCAGCTCTCGTACGACTGCGCGCATATGCATACGCCGCCGAAGAGCCCATCCTGGAAGTGGCCAGGGATGTGGTGGCGCGGCGGCTGCGTTTCACCCCCGACGGAGCACTGCGCGAGGGCGACGGATCGGGAACGGCACGATGACTCATGGGAAGCGCTCCGGGCGCCCCACCCGGCAGCACGACAGATGTAGGTGACAGGCATGGACAGCAGCGTGCGCGAACGGAAGATCGCGACGGCCTTCGTCGAGCTCGCCGACACTCTGGTCGACGACTTCGACGTGATCGAGTTCCTCCAGCGGCTGGCCGCCCGCTGCGTGGAGCTGCTCGACGTGTCGGCCGCCGGGCTGATGCTGGTCGACCAGCGCGGCCGGCTGCAGACCGCGGCCTCGTCCGACGAGCGCGCCTGGCTGCTCGACCTGCTGGAGATCCAGCACGACGAGGGCCCCTGCCTGGACTGCTTCCGCAGCCGTACGGTCGTCCTGCCGGTCTCCCTGGACACCCCGGAGGTCCTGGAGCGCTGGCCGGTGTTCACGCCGCGCGCCCGGGAGTACGGGTTCCTCTCCACGTACGCGATCCCGCTGCGGCTGCGCGAGACGGTGATCGGCGCCCTGAACCTGTTCGTCACCACGCCCAGGCTGGAGCTGAGCCCCGGCGACGTCGAGCTGGCCCAGGCCCTCGCGGACGCCGCGACCATCGGCATCCTCCAGCAGCGCACCGTCCGCCAGGGTGAGTTGCTCGCCGGGCAGCTCCAGTCGGCGCTGACCAGCCGGGTGCGCCTGGAGCAGGCCAAGGGGATGCTCTCCGAACGGTGGACGGTCTCGATGGACGAGGCGTTCAGCGAGATGCGGGCGTACGCGCGGCGCAATCAGCTGGCGCTGTCGGAGATGGCGCTGGACATCGTACGGGGAACGCTGGACTCGGAGGAGATCCGCACGAAGCCGCGCACGAAGTCCCGTAAGGAAACCCCCGCGACGCCCCTCGCCCTGGACAAGGACGGAAAAATGGGTCCACTCTGACCCGACCGCGACCACCGGGCGACACCCGTAGCTACTTTGCTGTGACATTGCGTCAATTACCCTCTGGAGAACGGAGCTTCACCCCTCTAGAGTGGTGATGCGGCCCCAGCCCCCGGCCCGCAATCCGAGTTGGTTTTCCCAGAACCTCCCGCGACTGCGCCGGGCTTCTCCCGCAGTTCGTGCGCGCGCGGTCGAGGACCAGCCCGGCCGACGGCTCCGGGGGGAGCGAGCAGTCGGCCGGGCCAGGTACTTCCCCGCCGCCGCAGCCCTCTTGGGCCTGTTGACAGTGCACAGCCGGACTGGGACTCTCCGGAGGACAACTCCACACTTCGAGGCGACGGTGAACAGGAACTCCGGTGCGATTCCGGGGCGGTCCCGCCACTGTGACCACATCCCCCACAAGGGTGTGGAAGTCAGGAACTGACCCGTCGTCCTCCTGCTTCGGGGCGTGGAAACCCCAGAAGGAGGCTCACCCGACATGTCTGCGTCTGCCCAGCAGTCCGCACGGTCCACCGACCTGGCGTCGGCGACCACCCGCACCCGGGATCTGCTGATCCTGGCCGCTGCCGTGATCGTCGCGCTGATCGCGCTGTACGCCGTGTTCATGGACAACGGCCACATCATCTCCGCGACCGGCAGCTACCTGCACGAGTTCTCGCACGACGGCAGGCACCTCTTCGGTGCCCCTTGCCACTGATCGGGGACGCGCGCACCATGAGCAACCCCACTCTCACCCTGCTCGGCCGCGGCGTCGCGGCGGGCGGGGTCGCCGGCCTGGTCACGGGCCTCTTCTCGCTGCTGCTCGCGGAACCGGTGATGGACCGGGCGATCGTCCTCGAAGAGGCGCGCTCGGCCAAGGAGGAGGCCGCCGAGCACGCCCACGCGGCGGCCGGTGCGGTCGCCGAGCACCACGAGGAGCTCTTCACGCGCGGCCAGCAGCACTTCGGCCTCGTCATCACGGCGATCGTCGCGGGCCTGGCACTGGGCGCGCTGTTCGCGGTCGCGTACGCGCTGGTCCACCGTCGTACGGGATATCTCGTACGGGCCTGGCCGCGCGCCCTCGCGTTCTGCGCGGCGGCCTTCGTCGCGGTGGCCCTGCTGCCGGGGCTGCGCTACCCGGCGGCCCCGCCCGGCGTCGGTGACGCCAACACGGTCGGCGAGCGGCAGCAGTTGTGGCTGGCAGCCGTCGTGATCGGCATCCTCGGCATGCTGCTCGCCTGGCAGTGGTACGTACGGCTGGCCCGGAAGCCGGAGCCGCTGCGGCACGGTGCGGTGTTCCTGACCGGGGCCGCCACGCTCGCCGTGCTGTTCCTGCTGCCGGGCAATCCGGACGAAGTCCCCGTACCCGCAACGCTGTTGTGGGACTTCCGGGTGCTGTCGCTCGGGTCGCAGCTACTGCTGTGGGCCGTGTTCGCGGCGGTCTTCGGCGGGCTGGGGCTACGTGCCGCGAAGAAGGCAGACTCCCCTGCCCCCGCTCATGACTTGGCGGCTGCCGGGGCCTGAGTGACGCCCGTCAGATAGGCGGAGACGACCACATTGGCCGTGTAGGAGCGGGCGTTGTGGTCGTAGGTACCGCCGCAGGTGATCAGTCGCAGTTCGGCGCGGCCGGCCTCGCGCGGCCCGTACGCCTTCTTCGCGTCGAACTTGTCGCGGCTGAAGACCTGGACGTCCTCGATGGTGAATTCGGTGACCGATCCGTCCGACCCGGTGATCTTGACCTGCTCGCCGGGGCGGGCGGAGCTGAGGCCGTAGAACACGGCCGGCTTGCTCCTGGTGTCGACGTGTCCCACGAGCAGCGCGACGCCGCTCGCTCCGGGGCGGGCGCCGTCGCGGTACCAGCCGACCTCTCGCGGCTGGTCGTACGGCGGCGGGTCGACCGCGCCGTCGGCGTCGAGGCCGCGCGGGCCGACCGGCGCCCCGATGCCGAGCGAGGGGACGTCGAGGCGGCCGGGGCGCACGCCCGCGACCGGTTCGTGCGCGTCGGGCAGTTCGACCTGTAGCAGTGGGCGTCCCACCGCGGCCACGTCACCGGTGGTCGGAGCGGCATTGCCGCTCGGGCCGTTGGTGATGTCGCGGCCCCACAGCCACAGTCCGAGGAGCAGCACCGCCCAGGCGATGCCGGTGAGCATCCGGCCCTTGCCGGAAGCGGGGTGGTCGGTGCTCAAGGTGGTGTGCTCCCGTCGTGCTTCGCGCGGGTTCGTTGTGGCTGGGCGCGCAGTTCCCCGCGCCCCTTACGGGGCGCCTCCTGAGGGGCGCTCCTCTAGCGGGAGGAGTTGCGGCGGCGTACCGAGCGTCCGGCGATGGCGATGGCTGCCGCACCCGCGAGGCCGAGGCCGATCAGGGTGTGCGAGGTGCCGGGGCCGTCGGACTCGGCGGCCAGGGCGGTGCCGCCGCCGCCCGCGCGGACGGGGGCGGTCGGTTCGGTCCTGTGGTGGACGACGGTGACGTTGCCGTTGGCCTGGCCCGAGCCGTCCTCGCACTTGACGTGGATGCTGTAGTCGCGGCCCTGGGCGTCGGAACGGATCCGCGCCTCGGCGAACAGACCGCCGCCGCCGTTGCCGGGATTGAAGTACACGGGCGAGGAGAACGCCTCCGACGTGCCGACGGCCTTCTTGTGCTTCTCGCACACGTCGATCCGCAGTTCCACCTCCCCGCCGGCCGCGATGGTGGACGGGGTGACGGTGACGTTGCCGCGGGACTCTTCGTTGTCCGTGACGGCGACCGGCGCGGGGGCTGCCGGTGGGGCGGCGAGGGCGGCGGGCGCGGGGAAGAGTACCGCCGCGAGTACCGCACCCGCACACAGAGTGAGCTCTGATGAGCGCATGGTGAACCTCCTGGTACTCCGAAGATTCACCCGGGCGCGAGGTTCCGCATCCGCAGGGGCCCGTCACTGCGCCGTACGGGCCCCTGCCGGGCCTCTGCCGGGCCTCTGCCGGGTTCCTGCCGGGTTCCTCAGATGCGCTCGACGAGGTCCGCGATCGAGTCGACGACGGTGGACGGCCGGAACGGGTACGTGTCGATGTCGTCCTTGCCGGTCAGCCCGGTGAGCACCAGGAACGTCTCCATGCCCGCCTCCAGGCCCGCCAGCACGTCGGTGTCCATCCGGTCGCCGATCATCGCGCTGGTCTCGGAGTGCGCGCCGATGGCGTTGAGGCCGGTGCGCATCATCAGCGGGTTGGGCTTGCCCGCGAAGTACGGCTTCTTGCCCGTCGCCTTGGTGATCAGCGCGGCGACCGCGCCGGTGGCGGGCAGCGGGCCCTCGGCGGAGGGGCCGGTCTCGTCGGGGTTGGTGCAGATGAAGCGGGCGCCGCCGTTGATCAGCCGGATCGCCTTGGTGAGGGCCTCGAAGGAGTAGGTACGGGTCTCTCCCAGCACCACGTAATCGGGCTCGTGGTCCGTGAGGACGTACCCGATGTCGTGCAGCGCGGTGGTCAGCCCCGCCTCGCCGATGACGTACGCGGTGCCGCCGGGGCGCTGGTCGTCCAGGAACTGGGCGGTGGCCAGCGCGGAGGTCCAGATGTTCTCCACCGGCACGTCCAGGCCCATGCGCGCGAGGCGTGCGTGCAGGTCACGGGCGGTGTAGATGGAGTTGTTGGTGAGCACCAGGAAGGGCTTCCCGGTGTCCCGGAGCTTCTTGATGAAGGAGTCGGCGCCGGGGATCGGGACGCCCTCGTGGATGAGGACTCCGTCCATGTCGGTGAGCCAGGATTCGATCGGCTTGCGCTCTGCCATCTGGTGGGACTCCCGCCGTACGTACACACATGAAGACAAGGGGCGCGCACAACCCTGTGCACGCCCCCAGCCTAGTGTCAGGAGGTGATGTTGACGCCGTCGATCGTCCAGTACCAGTTGTTCCCGCCGGTGTAGCGGAAGCGGACCCGGGCGGTGGTGGCCCCGGCCGGGACCTGGAGGCGGACGCTCTCGACCCGGGAGGAGCTGTTCGCGGTGTACGTCTTCACGGAGACCGGCGCCCCTTCCCCGTACGAGACGAGGACCTCGGCCTTCTGCGGGGCCTCGTGGCGGTAGTACGAGGTGTACGTGAGCGTGGCGGCCTGCCCCGCCTTCACCGGGAACGCCGGGCTGACCAGCGTCGAGTCGAAGGTCCCGGTGAAGGTCTTGTCGGACCACTCGTCGCCGTCGCACACCGCGAAGACGTTCCGGGCGCGGACGTTCAGCTCGCGCTCCTGGCCCTTCTCGGCCTTGGTCCAGAACTCGTCGGTGGTGAAGGACCAGCCGCGCCACTCGGTGACGCCGCCGGTGCCCATCTTCGAGTTGTCGACCGACCAGCCGGCGGGTGCGGCGTGGGTGAAGCCGAGGACGTCGGCGCCGATGCCGCTCTCGTCGACGGCCTTCCGGAGCTGGCCGCGCAGCGGGTCGAAGGAGTCGGTGACGGGCTGCTGCACGGCCCGTCCGTCGAGCTTCCAGGCCGGGTCGACGGTGATGCCGAGGTGGACGAGGGCGGAGACGGCGACGTCCGGCATCAACACGTCGTACCGGGTGACGCCGGCGGGCAGCCCCGCCCCGGTGGCGATCAGGAAGGTCTGGCGCTCGTCCCAGGAGTTGCCGCCGTGGCCGCCGGTCGCGGTGTGCCCGTGGTCGGCGGTGACCATGACGAGCCAGTCCTCGTTCCCGTACG
This sequence comes from Streptomyces sp. NPDC054863, assembly GCF_053610825.1. NCBI lineage: Bacteria > Bacillati > Actinomycetota > Actinomycetes > Kitasatosporales > Streptomycetaceae > Streptomyces > Streptomyces sp. NPDC054863. Next base: position 61,342 of record NZ_JBSGZD010000006.1, read on the forward strand.
TGGCACGGGACTTGACGGCGGCGAGGATCTCACCGACCTGGGTGTCGACGCCGTGCAGCGCGTCGAGGTACGCCTGGCTCGCGTGGCCGCTCGCGTGGCCCGCGTGGTCGACGTTGTCGAGGTGGACGAAGACCGCGTCGACGTCCGCCTTGACCCTGGCGACCGCGCGCTTCGTGGTGCCGACGTCGTACTCGGCCCCCGGGGTGGAGACGCGCTCGTCGACCTTCGCGGAGAAGATGATGTCGGTGATGGGGTTCCAGGACGCCACCGCGTACGTCTTGAGGGCCGGCTTGGCGGTCTCGACGCGGGTGAGGAAGTCGGGGTACGTGGCGAAGTCGGCGCCGGTGAACTCGTTGTTGACGACCTTGTGCTTGTCCGGCCACACGCCGGTGATCAGCGTGGACCAGCCGGGGCCCGAACTCGTCGGCGCCATCGGGTTGGTGTAGATCGCGGAGGGCGCGGTGACCCCGGCCGCCATGAGCGCGTCCAGGTGCGGGGTGTCGGCGTCCTTGATGCGGCGCACCATCGCCCCGTCGACTCCGACGACCAGGACCTTCGGGGTTCTGGCCGCACGGTCCTGCCGCTCGGCGGCGGAGGCGCGGGTGACGGAGGCGAGGGGGCCCGCCGCGGTGGCGACGGCGGCGGCGCCGAGGAGCACGGCGCGACGGGAGATGCCGGAGGACATGTCTCTCTCCAAGGGGCAGGTGGTGTGGGGAATGGGTGTCTGTGCACCGGCCCCGTGCCGCGCGGGAGCGAACCGGGGCCGTACGAACCGGGGCCGTACTTGCCTCAACGGCGTGACATACCTCGGGGCATGGCGATCCTCCAACGGGAAGGGGGCTCCGGAACGCAAGAATCTGGACCAGACCCGTTACCTTTGCGTGATATCAGCGCCTGGTCCAGACTCTTGTGGTGAACCTTGGCCGAATGGTTACCGACAGCCGTCGGACCGGCTCCCGGCGGACACAACTGATCCTGCGCCAGGCGTCGTTCAGCTTCCGGTGGCGGTCTTCCAGGCGTCGACGTAGCTCTTGAGGTTCTTGTCGATGTCGGCCCAGTCCGGCTGGAAGACCTCGACTCCGTCGAGCAGCTTGGTGAGTTCGATGGCGTTCGCGTCGGTGGGCTTCACGTCGCCGCGGGCCGGGAAGCCGCCGCCGACGGAGCTGACCTCCTTCTGCGCGCCCTCGGTCAGCATGAAGTCGAGGAGCTTCTTGCCGTTCTCGGTGTGCGGGGCCTTGTTGACGAGCCCGGCGGCGTACGGCAGCGCGAAGGTCGTGGGCTTGCCGCCCGCCTTCGCCGGGAACCAGATGCCCAGGTTCGGGGCGGACTTCGACTGCGCGAAGTTCATCTGCACGTCGCCGTTGGCCACCAGGATCTCGCCCTTGTCGACCTTGGGCGCGAGCTTGGAGGTGGAGGAGGACGGGCCGACGTTGTTGACCTGGAGCTTCTTCAGGTACGCCATGGCGGCGTCCTTGCCGCCCAGGTCGTGCATGGCCTTGATGACGACGGCGGTGCCGTCGCCCGCGACACCCGGCGTCGAGTACTGGATCTTCCCCTTGTACTTGGCGTCCAGCAGCTCTTCCCAGGTCTTGGGGGTGTCGCCCGGCAGCTCCTTCTTGTTCTTGATGAACCCGAAGTAGTTGTTGACGACCGAGGTCCACTTGCCCTCGCCGGACTTGTCGCCGCCCTTCACCTGGTCGGACCCGGCCGGCTCGTACTTCTGGAGCAGTCCCTTGGAGTCGGCCTGCTGGATGAACGGCGGGAGCGTGACGATGACGTCGGCCTGCGTGTTGGACTTCTCGCGGACGGCGCGCTGCACCATCTCGCCGGAGCCGCCCTCGACGTACTTGACCTTGATGCCGGTCTTCTTCTCGAAGTCCTTGAAGACCTTGTCGTACCAGCCGTCGCCCTTCTCGCCCTTGAGGCCGTCGGCGCTGTAGACGGTGACGATCTTCTCGTCGGCGGAGGCGGCGGACGACCCGCCGCAGGCGGCGAGGGAACCGGCGAGGACGAGGCTGCCGGTGAGGGCGGCGAGCGGCTTGAGGGTGCGCTGCATGACGTTTCGTATCCCCATCTGTGGAGTGGCGTTCGGCATCGGTGGAGCGACGTTCAGCGGAAGGAGGCTTTGGTGCGGATGCGGGAGACCGCGAGCAGCACGAGCAGCGTGGTCCCCATGAGGACGACCGCGACGGCCGATCCGCTGAAGAGGGATCCCCGGTCGGTGGCGGTGAAGATCTGCACCGGCAGCGGCATCCAGTCCGGCGGGTAGAGCATCATCGTGGCGCTCAACTCGCCCATGGACAGGGCGAAGCAGAGTCCGGCCGCCGCGTTGAGCGACGGCAGCAGGAGCGGCAGCTTCACCCGCCACAGGACGTACGAGGGCCTGGCGCCGAGCGACGCGGCGGCCTGCTCGTACATCGGGTCCAGTCGGACGATCGCGGCCGAAACCGACTGGTAGGCGAACGCGGTGACAAGAATGGTGTGCGCGAGGATGACGATCCAGCGCGTCCCGTTGAGCAGGAACGGCGGCTGGCTGAAGGCCACGAGCACCGCGAGCCCGACCACCACCGAGGGCACGGCCACCGGCAGCATGAACAGCGCGTCCAGCACCCGCTTCCCGCCCTTCCTCAGAGCGGCCGCGGCGAGCGCCGCCCAGCTCCCGAAGGTGAGCGCGAGCACGCTCGCGGCGACGGCGGTGACGAGACTCGTGGTGAGCGCCTGAAGCGATTCCCCCCGCACGGCGGCCCCGTAGTTCTCGACGGTCGGCCCGGACGGAAAGGCCCCCGACCAGTGCGTCGAGAACGAAGCCCCGAGAATCACCAGCAACGGCAGCGCGAAAAGCGGTAGGAAGAGGAGGAAGAAGACGACCCAGGTCGTCCATTTCCCGGCCCGGCTATGCACCAACACGACGGCTCACCACCCGGTAGATTCCGTAAAGCCCGACGGATATCGCGATGTTGACGACCGCGACCACGCACGCCGCCGGATAGTCGGACTCCAGAATTGCCTTGCTGTACACCAGCATCGGCAGCGTGGTGACCCCCTTCGCCCCCGTGAAGAGGACGATCCCGAATTCGTTCAGGCACATCACCAGCACGAGCGATCCGCCGGCGGCGAGCGCGGGCAGCGCCTCGGGAAGGATCACCTGCCGTACGATCCGCCAGGTCCGCGCCCCGAGCGAGGAGGCGACTTCCAGCTGTGCCGTGTCGATCTGTGAGAAGGCCGCGAGCAGCGGACGCATCACGAAGGGCGTGAAGTACGTGATCTCCGCGAGCAGCACCCCCCACGGCGTGGTGAGGAAGTGGAACGGCCCGTCGGCCGCCCCGGTCACCCCCGTCCAGACCCCGTTGGCCATGCCCACGCTCCCGTAGATGAAGAGCAGCGCGAGCGTGATCAGGAAGGACGGAAAGGAGAGAAAGACGTCGATGAACTTCGCGACGGCTTTCCCACCCGGGAACGGCACGAAGGCAATGACCAGCGCCAACGCAAACCCGAGGACAAGACACCCGACAGTGGCCCCGAGAGCGAGCCACACGGTGGTGGTCAACGCTTCCCTGAATGCCTCCGAGGCAAATACATCCCCGTAGGGCGCAAGGGAGACCTCCCCACTGTCCGCAGTGAACGACTGCTGCACGACCAGCGCGAGCGGATAGAGAAACACCAACCCAAGAACAGCAACGGGCGGCAACGCCCACACCCACCGCGGAATCCCCCGCCCACCACCGCCGTCCCCGTGGGCAGCAGGGCCACCGCCGTCCCCGCGGGCAGCAGGGCCACCGCCGCTGCTGTGGGCAGCAGGGCCGCCCCTGGGGGCGGAACGGGTGGGCACAGGGGCGGCCCCCGGCGGAGCCGCACCTCCCGTTCGGCCCGCGCTCGCCACCGCCACGCCCGCACCCGCACCCGCACCCGAGCGCACGACCGCCCCCTCAGCCACCGGAAACCCCCGCCCCCAACAGCACCGCGTCCTCCGACGCAAAGTGCAGGACGACCGAGTCCCCCAGCACCGGCGTCTCCCGAAGCTCCCGCACGTCCGCCTTCACCCGCTGCCCCGCACCCACATCCACGTACAGCCGGTGCGTGGACCCCCTCCACTGCACCTCGCTGATCGTCCCGCGCAGTGCATTGGGCCCTTCTCCGAGCCCCACCAGGTGCGGCCGGACACAGAGAGTCGCCGTGGCACCTTCCGTGATCCCCTCGGTGGAGACCTTCAGCTCGACCCCGTCGAACCGGACTCCCTCCGACCCCACCTCCACCGGCAGCAGATTCGCGTTGCCCACGAAGGAAGCCGTGAACTCCGTCCGAGGCCGCCGATAGAGCTCCTGCGGCGTACCGCAGTCCTGCAACCGCGCCTTGTCCATGACCGCGATCCGGTCCGCCAGCGTCAGCGCCTCGACCTGATCGTGCGTCACATAGAGAATCGACACATCCGGCAACTCCCGGTGCAGCCGCGCAAGTTCGGCCAGCATCCCCGACCTGAGCTGCGCGTCCAGCGCCGACAACGGCTCGTCCAGCAACAGCACCCCAGGCCGGATGGCCAACGCCCGCGCAATCGCGACCCGTTGCTGCTGCCCACCCGACAACTCCCGTGGATAGCGCCGCGCGTAGGCAGCCATCCCGGTCATCTCCAGCGACTCCGCGACCCGCCCCGGAATCTCCGCCTTGGCGACCTTCTGCGCCTTCAGCCCAAAGGCGACGTTCTCTTCCACCCGCAGATGCGGAAAGAGCGCGTACTGCTGGACGACCATCCCGATGCCCCGCCGGTAAGGCGGCAGCCCGGTGACGTCCCGCTCCCCGATGAACACCCGCCCGGACACCGGCTGCACAAAGCCCGCCACCGCCCGCAGCGCCGTCGTCTTCCCGGACCCGGAAGGGCCGAGCAGGGCCATCACCTCGCCCGGCTCCACGGTCAGGTCCAGCGAGTCCAGGACGACGTTCTTCCCGTACGAAACCGATACGGACTCGAAGCGTATGCCGCTGCTCATCGCCCCAACTCCGCGAGCAGCCCGGGGAGTTCGACGACAGATCCGAGCACATGACTCGCCCCGTGCGCGAGCAGCGCGTCCCGCCCGTGCGCCCCCGTCAGCACACCCGCGACCACGCCCGCCCCGGCCCGTACGCCGCTGAGCATGTCGTACGAGGTGTCACCGACGACCGCGACGTTCGCCACCCCCGCCACCGCGCCCGTACGCAGGAACGCGGCGAGCACCATGTCCGGGTACGGCCGGCCCCGGCCGCCCGCATCGGCGGGGCACAGCGTCAGCCCGACCAGGTCCTGCCAGCCCAGGGCGGCCAGGATGGCGTCCTGGGTGACACGGGCGAACCCGGTGGTCAGCACCACGGTGCGGCCGTCGGCGGCCAGCTTCTCGATGACCTCCCGAGCCCCCGGAATCTCCTCGATCCGGCCCCCGTCGACGAGCCGCCCGTACGCCTCCTCGAAGGCGGCGTTGGCCTGCTGCGCCTTGGCCTCGTCCCCGAAGAGGTGCCGGAAGACGGAGATCTTGGACTCGCCCATGGTGGCCCGTACGTACGCCAGCTTCTCCTCGAAGTCGGCGGACCCGGGCTCCACGCCCAGCCGCTCGGCAGCCGCCGCGAAGGCCTGCTCGACGAGGCCGCCGTCGGCGACGGTCGTACCGGCCATGTCGAGAACGACAAGGTCGATGCGGCTGCTCTGCTTGCTGTCGTTGCTGTCGTTGCTCTGCTTGCTGTCGTTGCTGCTCATAGTGGTGCTCACCAGCCCAATTCGTTCGCGGTCTTCTCGGCGATGGCCGGGGAGCAGGTCATCCCGCGCCCGCCGGGCCCGGTCACCAGCCACACGCCGCTGCGCACCTGCTCCCGGTGCACCACGCGGGTCTTGTCGGTGCACTGCGCGTACACCCCGGCCCAGCGTCGCTGGATCTTCGGAAGCGGACGCCCCAGGAAGCTCTCCGCCACGGCCTGCACGTGCGCGTACGGCTCCTCCTCCACATCGAAGCGGAACGGGTGCTCGTACTCGTGGGTGTCGCCGATGGTCAGCCCGCCGTCGCGCCGCTGCACCATCAGCAGCTGCATCTTGTGGGCGGCGGCGGTCGGCGCCTGCTCCTGCCCGGCATTGAGGGCGTCCAGCGCCTCCCCCGCGTACGCGGGGTAGTAACGGAAGCTGTCGCCGTCGGCCACCGAGGTGGTGAGGGCCTCGCCGAGGGGCTCGGTCTGCATCATCTGGAGCCGCACCCGCCGCACCGGCAGCGAGGGCACCAGCTCGCGGACGAGCCCGCCGAGCCATGCTCCCGTGCAGAGGACGACGGCGTCGCCCCGGTGCACGACTCCATGGTCGTCCCGTACGGCCCCCTCGCCGACCACGTCCCGCACCTCGCGCCCGCCGAGGAAGGTGTACCGACCGGACGCCAAGAGCGCCTGCTTCAAGGCGAGTTGAGCGGTACGGGGCTCCACGGCCGCGTCCCGCTCGCACCACAGCGCACCGAGGAACTCGCCGCGCAGGGCGGGGTTGACGGCCCGGGCCTCGTCGGCCGTCAGCAGCTTGTAGCCACGGACGGCGGCGTCGTCCCGCTCCAACACCCCTTCGGCTACGCCGAGTTCGAGTTCCGTACGTACCGGCGTCAGCGACCCGTTGGCCCGGAAGCCCAGCCCGGGAACGCGGGCGCCGATGCCCTCCCACAGTTCGCGGGCCCGCAGCGCGGTGTCGAGCTCCTCGCCGCCCGCGCGCCCGCTGACCCATATCTGGCCGAAGTTGCGCAGGCTCGCGCCGCGTGCCTCGCTCTCGCGCTCGATCTGTACGACCTCGTGGCCGCGTTCCACTGCGTGCCAGGCGTGCATGGTTCCCACGACGCCGGCTCCAACGACTATGACTCTCACGGCGGCCACGTTCCTCGGGGCGGATGACGCGGCCGGATCCGGACGGCAACGGCACGGTGAACAGCCCCCCAAGGCTGGCCCAGACCCGTTATCGTTCCGTTACTTTCATGGCTGTGGTCATACCCGCGAAAGAGCCGTCCCCGCCTAGGTCAGGAGCTGCGTGGAGAAGCTGAACCTGTCCCCCCGGAACAGCATCCGCACCCGCTCCAGCGGGCGCCCGGCGACGTCCTGCGACCACCGGTGCATCAGCAGCATCGGCAGCGCGGGCGGCGTCCCGATGAGCAGCGCCTCGCGCGGAGTGGCCAGGACGGTCTCGATGCGCTCGTGCGCCCGGCCGAGCCCCACCCCCACGCTCTCGCGGAGGTAGGCGTAGAAGGAGGAGTCCGGCTGGAAGTCGACGTCGAGACGCGGCACGCGCTGCACGGCGACGTAACAACTCTCAAGCCCCACGCGCTCGTCGTCGGCGAGCAGCACCCGCTCCAGGTGCCAGACGGGCTCCCCCGGCTCGACCCCGACGTCCGGTGCGAGCCGGGCGGGGCAGGGGAAGCGCTCCAGGCCGATCAGGTTCCGCCCGGGCCTGCGCCCCTGCCTGCGAACCCCTTCTGTATAACTGGCCAACGACAGGGGCTGTTCGAGCTTGGGCCCCGCCGCCACGGTGCCGCGCCCCTGCCGCCGCACCCGCCCCTCCAGCAACAGTTCACGCAGGGCCTGGCGGACGGTGTCGCGGGCGACCTCGTAGCGCAGGGCGAGGTCGCGCTCAGTGGGCAGCAGCTGGCCCTCGGCCAACTCCCCGACCAGCTCGGAGAGATGCGCCTTGACCGCGTAGTACTTGGGGATGCGTCCGTGCTCCGGGATGCCGGACCGGACGGGCGCGCCGGGGTCCTGGTGGTGCGTGTTCGGGTGGTCCACGTCAAGGATCGTCGCAGATGACGGTGCGCGGGGGCCCGCCCGGTACGCGCCGGAGCCGCCCGGTAGGCGCCGGAGCTGCCCGGGTACGCCTCCTGCTCCTCCTGCTCCTCAGCTCTCCGGCTGCGCGCGCCGCACCGCCCTCGGCGCCGTCAGAAACCGCCGGGACCCCGCCAGCAGGGCTCCGCCACCGAGGAGGAGGGCGGCGGCGGTGCCCCCGAGCCCGAGCAGAGGCCCCGGACCCGACTGTGCGAGCTCGGGCCGACTCCCGGCAGCCTGCGAGTAACTTCCGTCTCCTGTAAGGGCGTTGCGGTCGACGGCGAACCGGTAGTCGGCGGACTGGCCGACCCATTCGCCGTCGTGGTCCTTGCGCTGGACGACGGCGGTGTTGGCGACGACGGAGTTGGTACGGGCGGCCCCGGTGAACGCGAGCCGCACCCGCACGCTCACCGTGCGGCCGGCCCCGACCGTGAAGCCGGGGATTCCGTCGCCGAAGACGCCGATGAGCTCGTCCTCGTCGGTACGGACGAAGGGGACGGGGTGCCGGCCGCCGGAGGCGGTGTCGTAGAACTCGGCCCGGACGTGGTCGGGCCGAAGGTTTCTGCCCCGGTCGACGAGGACGAGGACGGGGTGGATGTCGTGGCAGGCGGCGCCGGTGTCATTGGTGAGGTCGACGTACCACTCGGCACTGTCACCGCCGGGCTCGTAGGTGCCGGGCCCGCCGTGGATGCGCGTACCGAGGGGGAAGTCGACACTGTGCGGATCACCACAGGACGGCTGCTGCTGGTCGGCGCGGGGTGCGGTGGTGGTGATGTGACGGGCGGCAGCCCCGAGGTGGCGGGAGGCAGCCCCGATGTGACGGGAGGCAGCCTCGATGCGGCGGGGGACGGTGGCTTCCTGCGGGCGGTGGCCCTGCGGAGGCGCAGGCTCCGCGCACTGCGAACCCCGCCGCACACTCGCCCCCGCACTCACCCCCCACTGCAAGGACACGGCGCAGCTCTCCCGGTACGGAAGGCCGTCGGCCACGGCGGAGGGGGCCGGTGCAAGCGTCGCGGCGGCGACCCCCAGCACAAGTGCACAGCGCAGTCGCATGAGTTGGCCTCTCCACATCAGGCGGTAAGCCCACCGAGCAAACGCGCGGCCGAGCGCCCGCGCCCGGCCATGGTCCGTGACCTTGCCATGCGGACCAGTGACGCGTGCAGCGCCACACCCGGTACGGCCGAACAGCGTCCAAAATCCCCCCTACCAGCCCAATTTCAGCAATTCAGACAGCATGGGTCCTGGGTTCGCCACATCCGACGCCCCGAAGCCCGCGCACGGGCATCCACCCACCACCCACCCTTTTGCACTTCCCCACCTGCGTTGTTTAAGTGGAAACCATGACGCCCACACCTGCCCCACCCGTACCCGCCTCCACCCCTACCGCTCCCCTCCGGGTGGCCCTGATCGGCTACGGACTGGCGGGTTCCGTCTTCCACGCGCCGATGATCGCGGCGACCGAGGGTCTGGTCCTGGACACGGTCGTCACGTCGAACCCTGAGCGCAGGCAGCAGGCCCTCGCGGAGTTCCCCGAGGTGCGCTTCGCGGACTCGCCCGACGACCTGTGGCCCCGCGCCGAGGAACTCGACCTGATCGTCGTCGCCTCCCCGAACAAGACCCACGTCGCGCTCGCGAAGGCCGCCCTGAACGCGGGCCTGCCCGTGATCGTCGACAAGCCGCTCGCCGGCACGGCCGCCGAGGCCCGCGACCTGGCGGCCCTCGCCGCCGAGCGGGGCCTCCTCCTCTCCGTCTTCCAGAACCGCCGCTGGGACAACGACTTCCTCACCCTGCGCGCGCTGCTCGCGGAGGGCGAGCTGGGCGACGTACAGCGCTTCGAGTCGCGGTTCGAGCGGTGGCGTCCGCAGCCGAAGGGCGGCTGGCGCGAGTCCGGCGACCCGGCCGAGATCGGCGGCCTCCTCTACGACCTGGGCAGCCACGTCGTCGACCAGGCACTGACCCTCTTCGGCCCGGTGACGCAGGTGTACGCGGAGTCGGACGTACGACGCCCTGGTGCGGCGGCCGACGACGACACGTTCATCGCCCTCACCCACGCGAACGGCGTCCGCTCCCACCTCTACGTGAGCGCGACCACCGCCCAGCTCGGCCCGCGCTTCCGCGTCCTCGGCTCCCGCGCGGGCTACGTGAAGTACGGCCTGGACCCGCAGGAAGCGGCTCTGCGCGACGGCAGGCGCCCGTCCCCCTCCGCCGCCTGGGGCGAGGAGCCCAAGGAGATGTGGGGCCGCATCGGCTCCGGCGAATCCCCCCTCACGGGCGGCGGCCTGCCGGTCCCGACCCTGCCGGGCGACTACCCCGCCTACTACGAAGCGATCGCCAAGGCCCTGCGCGACGGCTCGAACCCCCCGGTCACAGCCCTGGAAGCGGCAGCAGCCCTCACCGTCCTGGAAGCCGCCCAGAAATCAGCCACAAAGGGCACAACCATCCACCTCTAACCCACTCAACCCCTCGGGCAGCGAGGCCGCCCCTAATCCCCACCCCGAGCCCCCTCGGGCAGCGAGGCCGCCCCTATCCCCACCCCAAGCCCCCTCGGGCAGCGGGGCCGCCCCCTAATCCCCACCCCGCCCTCTTGGGCAGCGGGGCCGCCCCCCGGGGGCGGGACGGGTGGGCAAGGGGGCGGCCCCCACGCGAAGCGCACCCTCTCCGCGACCGCACACGCCCCGCCCCCGCCCCACGGGCACGCCGAACGAAGGCACGAAAGGGCCGAACAACCCCTGCCCGGAGCCAGGGTTCCGCTGTGCCCACCCGTTCCGCCCCTGGCGGAACGCATGCCCACAGCGGTACCCCTACGCCCCCTTCAGCTCCTGCCTCTGCCTCCCCAACCCCCCCACCTCCAGCTCCACCACGTCCCCCGCCCGCAGATACGGCTTCGGCTCCGCCTGCCCCATCGCCACCCCCGCCGGAGTCCCGGTATTGATGACGTCCCCGGGGTAGAGCGTCATGAACTGCGACACGTACCGCACGACCTCCCCCACCCCGAAGATCTGCTCCCCGGTGCTCCCGTCCTGCTTCAGCTCCCCGTTCACCCACAGCTTCAGCCCCAGCGCCTGCGGATCCGGCACCTCGTCCGCAGTCACCAGCCACGGCCCCAGCGGGTTGAACGTCTCGCAGTTCTTCCCCTTGTCCCAGGTGCCGCCCCGCTCGATCTGGAACTCCCGCTCGGACACGTCGTGCGAGGTCGCGTACCCCGCCACACACGCGAGCCCCTCCTCCGCGCCGTCCAGGTACCGGGCGGTCCGCCCGATGACGACCGCGAGCTCGACCTCCCAGTCCGTCTTCTCGCTCCCCCGCGGCACGAGCACGGTGTCGTAAGGACCGACCACCGTGTCCGGCGCCTTGAAGAAGAGGATCGGCTCCTCGGGAATCGGCGCCTCGGTCTCCCGGGCGTGGTCGTGGTAGTTCAGCCCGATGCACACGATCTTGCCGATCCGCCCCAACGGCGGCCCGATCCGCAGCCCCGCCGTGTCCAGCACGGGCAGCGTCCCCGCCCGCGCCGCCGACCTGATCGCCTCCAGGGCGGCGGCGTCGGACAGCAGGGCTCCGTCGATGTCGTTCACGACACCGGACAGGTCCCGTACGGTCACGCCGTCGCCGTCGAGCAGCGCCGGACGTTCCGAACCGGCGGTTCCCACACGCAGCAGCTTCATACCGACTGATCTCCTCGTGGTCGAGGTCGCGCCCAACCCGGCCGCTGATCATCATGTGCCGCGGCCCGGCCACCGGAGAATTTGTCCGATCCTCCAAGGTCGACGCCCGCTCCGCAAGACCACGCCCACTGCGTGGACCGCTCCCCCTGGCTTTACGCCGGTACGGGAACTTCCCCCGCACCCTTCCGCTCCCTGTGCAGCCAAGCCCGCTCGGCCACGGTCCACGCGGTGGTCGTGGCCACGTACAGCCCGGCCGCCAACGGCAGCACCATCGCCGAGACCAAGGTCCCGAACGACAGCAGCGGCATCCACTTGACCAGCCCGGCCCCGGCCCCCTCGCTCATCCCGCCCGGAAGCTGCGGAACATCGGAATGGGCCGCATTCCGCCGCGCCCGCAAGAACGACCAAGTGGCGACCCCGGCCAGCACCACGAAAAGCCCCACGTACACAAGTCCCTGCGCCCCGAAGAATCCCCCGTGCGCCAGCGCATCGCTCCACCGCGACCCCAGCGGCGCGGCGAACAGCCGGTGACCGAGAAGCTCGTTCGCCTTTCCCCCGACCTCCGCCGAGGAGAACACCCGGTACATCACGAAGAAGACCGGCAACTGCACCAGCATGGGCAGCATCCCGGAGAAGGGCGAAACCTTCTCCTTCGTATGCAGCGCCAGAATCTCCTTCTGCATCCGCTCCGGATTCTTCGCGTACTTCTTCCGTACGGCGGCGAGTTGCGGAGCGATCTTCAGCCGCGCCTTCTCACCCCGTACGGCAGCCCGGGCCAGCGGATGGAAGGCGATACGTACCAGCATCGTAAAAACAACAATGGCGGCAGCGGTGGCGGAGACGGCGAACACCGGCTCAAGAAGCGCGGCAAGCCACTCGACAAGGGAAGCGAACAGGGAATACACGGAAAGAGCCCTCCGGGCGTCTCGTCGTACCGAAGATTCAGAAAAGACATCGGTATGACGACCCACGAGAGGCCTGCACAATCCTGAGGTGCCCCTACGCGGCCGTCGGAGACAGCCGGCCCGGCGCTCGCGGCCGGGGCCTGCCCGCCGCATCGGGGTCACGCTGGGCCAGGAAGGCGGTACGCCGCTCCCGGTCGCGGATGGCGGTGCGCACCTTCGTACGCGGAACCCTCGGCACCGTACGCCCGGAGATGAGCGCGCAGGCGATGAGCGCGGCACCGGCGGTGGCGGTCGCGGCGAGCGCGACGGCGCCCGCGAAGCCGAAGCCGCCGAGGTCGAAGAGGACCTGGGCCAGCAGGAAGAACATCAGCAGCGCATAACGCGCACGCCCGGCATTCCTGATCACACCCACCCCTCCCCACTCTCTCTCCGTGACTGCCCCGGCACTCACCGCGACAGTCTTCGCGACTCAACTCACGTCAGCTTGCCACGAGTTCGTCGCCCTTGACCAGTGGGCCCGATTGTGGATCACGGGCCAGCACTTCGTCGTCGGGCCGCTCGTCGCGATCGCGCGGCCCACGGAAGGAGACGGTGAGAGCGACGAGAAGGTTGAGTGCGAGCGCCAGAATTCCGGCGTTCATCCCCCACACGGGATCGTGCCCGCTGAACACCAGCGCACACACGGCTCCCACCCCCACCACCAGCCCGCTCAGCGCCCCCGCCAGAGTCAGCTTCCGCCACACCAGCCCCAGCAGCAGCATGGGCAGCAGTTGCGCCATCCCCTCGTACGAGATCAGCGACAGCCGTACGAGGGTGTTCGGCGCGGTGTACGTGAGCACGAGCGCGAGCGCCCCCGCGACGACCACCACGACCTGCGAGGCCAGTTTCTCCCGCCCCTGCCACCTGGGCACGAGCCCGAGCACGCTCCGCCCCCACATCGTCCCGATGACCAGCATGAACACCGCCATCGGAACGATCGACGACAGGGCAGCCGCAACCCCGACCACCCCCACCACCCAGGCCGGCAACGAGTCGACGACCAGCTTGAAGAGCGCCAGGTTGGAATCCGCCCCGACAAGCCCGGGCACCACGAACAACGCCGCGATCCCCAGCAGCATCGGAATGAACAGCAGCACGTTGTAGGCGGGCAGCCACATCGCATTGCGCCGCAGCCCGTCGGCGGACCGCGCCCCCAGATATCCGGCCACCGTCGTCGGAAAAATCACCACCGTCAAGGAATTCAAGAACGACGTGGTGATGAACCACAGCTGCCCGAACCCGCTCTCCCCGTGCCCGGGAAAAGTCAGCCACTCCCCCTTCTCCGCCACGACCCGGTCCAGGAACGGCTCGTACCCCCCGAAATAATGCAAAGGCACATACACGGCCAGGAACCCCAGCGTAAGAATCACCATCCCGTCCTTGAGGACGGAAACCCAGGCGCTCCCTCTCAGCCCGCTCACCACGACAAAGCCAACAGTCACCGCAAAGCCGATGAAATAGGCCCAGTTGAGGCTGATCGCGCCATAAGAAATCGTCGACACGACCACCCCCATCCCCGTGATCTGCAACTGGATGTACGGCAGCAGGAAAACCGAAGCGAGCACGGCCACCACCGCCCCCACCCACTTCTTCCCGTACCGATGGGCCACCATGTCCGTAATGCCCACCAGCGAATGCCGCCGCGCATAGGCCCACAACATCGGCCCCACGACATAACCCACCGCATAACCACAGGACATGTAAGCCACGACATACAGCACCGGAGCCCCGTAGTTGTACCCCCACCCCGCCGCGCCCAGATAACTGAAACTCGTATATCCCTCCCCCGCCATCAAGACCCAGATGAAGACGGCCCCCAGGCTCCGCCCGCCCACGGACCACTCGGCAAGCCCCCCGCTCCCGCCCCCACGCCCCCGCATGGCAAGCAGCCCGAGCCCGACCGTCCCCACCATGAAAACGCCGAAAATGGACGTGGCCACCACAGCAGAACTCATCGCCTGTGATCCCCCCGCCAGGTCAGCCACACGGCAAAGGGCGTGAGCAAGGTGGCCCCCAACAGCCACACGAACAAGAACGGCAACCCCAGAACCACCGGTTGCACCCGATTCACCCACGGCAGCACGCCCAGATACAGCACATAGGGCACGAGCAGCCACAACAACTGAGGCCGCCGCCGGAGCACATGAGGCCTACGGGACGCGGACGCCGCCTGGAACGTACGCGAGGCAGGAGGAAGATCACTGGACACGCCCGCGACCCTAAGGCCTGAGCCCGCAGCGACCTGTCACCGACCTGTCAGCGCGGCCTCATCCGCACCAGCTTCCCCCACACCACCAGCCGGTACTTGGACGTGAACTCGGGGGTGCAGGTGGTGAGCGTGAGGTAGTACCCCGGCTCGCGATACCCGTACCCCGCCTTGACCCCACTGCGCGGCACGGCCCCGATCACCCCCACGTCCCGGGCCGAGGTCTGCGGCACACCCCCACTCACCACATACGTATAGACAGCCTCCCGCGTCTCCACGGTCACCTCGTCCCCCACCCCCAACCGGTTGATGTACCGGAACGGCTCCCCGTGCGTATTGCGATGCCCGGCCAGCGCGAAGTTCCCGGCCTGCCCCGGCTGAGCGGTCCCGGGGTAGTGCCCGACGTACCCCTTGTCCAGCACGCCCCGCTTCCCGACCCCCTGAGCAACGGGCGCCACCACCCCCACCTTCGGAATCCGAATCACGGCATAGGCCTGATCCCAACGGGGCGGCCCGATACGCTCCCTCCCGGCCCCGCCCCCTGCGCGGCCCCCGGAACCGGCCTCCCCTTCCACAGACGCACCCCCTGAGGCCCCAGCCGCACCCGCGGCGCCCGCTGAACCCGAGCCCGCTGAACCCGAGTCCCCGGAGTCCGAGCCCCCGGAGGAACCCGAGCCCTCCACTCCTGCCCCAGCCGCAACCCCACCCCCGACCCCGACCCCGACCCCGGCCCCCACTCCCACTCCCGCTCCCGCTCCCGCTCCCCCGCCGGGCCCCTCCCACTCCCTCACCAGCTCACGGACGGTCTCCTCCGCCCCACCCCTCGCCTCCCGATTCGTCCACCACACCTGATGCGCGACGAGCAGCATCAGCACCACCCCACAGGTAACAAAGACCTCACCCCCCACCCACAACCCACGGGCCACCCGCCCCCGCCGCCGCCCTGGCCTCCACCGCACCCCGGGCCGACGCCGCCGCACCGCCACCACTCCCACCCCCACCCCTCGCCAAGGCGCGCAAGATAGACCCTCCCCCCTCAACTCACCACCCCCACGAGCGACGTTCCCACCCCGCCCCACCGGGGAACGCTCCCCCCATGCACAACGCCACCCCCACCCCTCCCACCGCCTCCACACCCACCCCGAACCCGGACCCCCATGTCCCTCTCACCCGCACCCCGTACAGCAGTACGGTGTCCCACATGCGCCCCGACACGCCTTCGCCCGCCGACCACACCACCGAAGCCGAGCGTCTGCTGCGCACCGCGGCGCAGTACCCGGAGGACCAGGAGCCCCTCCTCCTCCAAGCAGCGGCCCACCTCGAACTCGCCGGAGACCGGACCCGAGCCGGCACCCTCTACGACCAGCTCCTGACCTCGACCGCTCCGACCCCCGAGAACCCGCCCCTCATCAAGGCCCTCATGGCAGCGAACCTCTGGGAGTACGGCCACGAGGCCGAGGCCCGCGCGATCATCGACGGGATCCGCGCCGCCGCTCCCCGTACCCCGGAACCGTGGGACATCATCGCCGAGGCCCTCGAACAGCACGACGACCTCCAGGCCTCCCACGACTGCTACACCACGGCCCTCACCCTCCTCGTGGACCCCGCCGAGGAAATCCCCTACGCAACCCAGTCCCTCCTCGCCGGCCGCCACCGAGTACGCCGCATGCTCGGCAAGGCCCACGACAACTGGGACGCCCTGGCCGACCGCACCCACACGTCCACCCACACGGACGGCATCACCCTCGACGAACTCCACGACCCGAAGCGCCTGTGGGCCCTGGGCTCCGACAACCCGGCCGAACTCAAAGCCGAAATCGCCCGCCTACGCGCCGAGTTGGGCAGCTACCGCACGGCGCTCTCCCGCCCCTTCCCGGTAGCCCTCCTCCACTGGCCGGCGGCCGACCTCGCCGAACTCCTCGCCACGTACCCCGGCCTCCAGGCCGAGTACCCGTCCCACGAGGCCCACCTCACCCGCCTCGAATCCTCGCTCCGCGAACTCGCCGCCACCGGCACCCCCAACCTCGGCATCGTCACGGGCTCCATCCCCTCCTACGAAGCCTTCGCCGCCTCGGAACGCACCACCCCGGACTCCGTCCCCCTCCTCGCCGAATACACCACCACCCTGGCCGCCCGCGGCAAGGCCACCCCGTGGCCCCCGGCAAGGACGGCGGAATGCTGGTGCGGCTCGGGAGACGCGTACAGGGACTGCCACGGGGCGCCGGGTCCCGCATAGAGCCGGGCCCGGTGCGGCCCTCTCCCCGTACGTCCTCACCGCTGACGATCCACCCCTCGCCGCGACGTACGGGGACACGCACCGGGCACAATGCCTCCGTGCCCCCCGAGCCCCGTCCCGTCCCCTCCTCCGCTGCCGTGTCCGCCCGAATGAGCCGCCAAGGCAGGCGCGACACGGCCCCCGAAGTCGCCGTCCGCAAGCTCCTCCACGCAGCCGGCCTGCGCTACCGCGTGAACGTGCCCGTCCCCGGACTGCGCCGCCGCACGATCGACATCGTCTTCGGCCCCACCAAGATCGCCGTCTTCCTCGACGGCTGCTTCTGGCACGGCTGCCCGGAACACGCGACCCGGCCGAAGTCGAACGCCGAGTGGTGGCGCACCAAGCTCGACAAGAACATGGCCCGCGACCGGGAAACGACCGAGCACCTGGAGGCGGCAGGGTGGACGGTCCTCCGGTACTGGGAGCACGAGACGGCACCCGGAGTCGCCGACGAAGTCATGGACAGGGTTCTCCCACACCACTCGGAGAAGCGATCAAGCTTCCGCCCGACCCCGAGTCTCGTCCACCAGTATCGGCCTTGATCATCGATCACTGATCGCTTGTCAGCGACACCTGTTATTAATCAAGGTGTCGACTCACAGGAGGCCACAGCGTGTCCGCAGCGACCAGCGCATCCCAGCCCGTCCCCGGAATCTACGAGCAGCTGATCACGCTGCGCCTCACTCAACAGCTCAGTGACCTTAAGGCGAGTGGGTGGCGAGCGATCGACGACGAGGTCGGCTCCGAGTCAACTCCCCATGTCCTCGCGCGCCATGTGGCCGAGACTGTGCGCCGACTCCTCCAAAGCTTGCCCGACGTTGATCGCGTACACGCCGCCAACCACATCCTGGAATCGCTCAACACGCTCGAAGGGGCCCGGGAATGGGTTGACTTGATCGCAGACGGCCCGCGGCAGCTGCTCTCCATCGCGGAGCAGGAAGCTCCTGGCGTCTACGCAATCAGGCCGGCCACCCCGCTCTCCGAGACAGCGCTGATCACCAACTCCCCTGAGGACCCCAACCTCGGCTTCGAGTTGCGGGCCGAACTGGCGACCGCCGACCGGGTTGACCTGCTCTGCGCGTTCGTGAAGTGGCACGGCCTGCGGGTGCTGGAGCAGTCCCTCCAGTCGGCGCGTGAGCGGGGCATCCCGATCCGGGTGATCACGACCACGTACATCGGCGCCACCGAGCGCCGAGCGCTCGATCGCCTCGTGCAGGACTTCGGCGCCAAAGTGAAGATCAATTACGAACTCCGGTCGACCCGGCTCCATGCAAAGGCCTGGCTCTTTCGGCGCAACAGCGGTTACGACACCGCATACGTCGGCAGCTCCAACCTTTCCAAAGCCGCGCTGCTCGAAGGCCTGGAGTGGAACGTCCGGCTGTCCTCCGTTGCCACTCCCGCCGTCCTGCGGAAGTTCGAGGCAACCTTCGACTCGTACTGGAGCGAGCCCGCTTTCGAGTCGTACGACCCGGAGCGTGATGGGGAACGTCTCTCAGAGGCCTTGCGCGATGCATCCGGCAGGATGGATCGGACGGATGGCAATCGCCGCATCCAGCTCTCTGGCCTCGACGTACGCCCCTACCCACATCAGCGGGACATGCTGGAGCGCCTTGAGGTGGAACGCACGGTTCACGACCGGCACCACAACCTGCTCGTCGCTGCCACCGGCACAGGCAAGACAGTGATGGCGGCACTCGACTACAAGCACCTCCGCCAGAAACTCGGTCGTGATCTTCGCCTTCTCTTCGTCGCTCACCGTCAAGAAATCTTGCAGCAGTCACTGCGCACGTACCAAGATGTGCTGAACGAAGCGGAGTTCGGTGAGCTGCTTGTCGCTGGGGACATCCCAGAGCGCTGGACCCATGTCTTCGCAAGCGTCCAGTCCCTCAACGCACGCACACTGGAACGGCTCGCCCCGGACCACTTCGACATCATCGTGATCGACGAGTTCCACCACGGAACCGCGCCGACCTACCGGCGCATCATCGACCACTTCCTACCCGAAGAGCTCCTCGGCCTGACAGCAACCCCCGAGCGCATGGACGGGAAGAACGTCCAGGACGAGTTCTTTGACGGCCGGATCGCGGCGGAGATGCGCCTGTGGGAGGCCTTGGAGAACGAACTCCTCAGCCCATTCCACTACTTCGGCATCACCGACAACACCGACATGAGGGCTGTGGAGTGGAAGGGCGGCGGCTACGTCAGCAGCTCCCTCAACAACGTTCTCACCGGCAATGACGCACGTGCCCGCCTCGTCATCAAGGCGGTCCGGGACAAGGTGACCGACCCCGGCTCTATGCGCGCCTTGGGCTTCTGCGTATCCGTCGCCCACGCACACTTCATGGCTGAGGCCTTCCGCTGTGCAGGCCTCAACGCTGCGGCACTTTCCGGCGAGAACACTCGCATGGAACGGGCGCAGGCACTCTCCGACCTCAAGAATGGAAAGCTCCAAGTCCTTTTCTCCGTGGACCTGTTCAACGAGGGCTTGGACGTACCGGACGTCGATACACTGCTCCTCCTGCGGCCGACCTCCAGCGCCACTGTGTTCCTGCAGCAGCTGGGTCGCGGGCTGCGACGCAGTGACGACAAAGCTGTTCTGACCGTTCTCGACTTCATCGGCCAGCACCGCAAGGAATTCCGCTTCGAGAACCAGTTCCGAGCCCTCACCAACCTGACGCGCAAGCGGCTCCAAAAGAGCATCGAGAACGACTTCCCTCAGCTCCCTTCCGGCTGCCAAATCATCCTTGAGCCCAAGGCCAAGAAACTGATCGTGGACAACATCAAGAACCAGATCGGGGTGAACGTCACAGTCCTCGCCGGCGAGGTCGCGTCATACGCAGAGCTGGACTTGGCCACGTACCTCGACGAGAGCGGTCGCGAACTCAAGGAGCTCTACCGCGGAAATGGCAACTCTTGGACGGGGCTTCTCCGCAAGGCAGGGCTGCTGGACGGGCCTGCGCCCGAGGGTGAACCGGCCCTCCTCAAGCGCATGTCGTCGTTCCTCCACGTGGACGATCCGGATCGAGTCCGGGTCTACAGCAAAATGCTGCGCGAAGATGCTCCGTCGTACGCCGACCTGTCAGAACAGGAGCAGGCATACGCACGGATGCTGTTCTTCTCTCTCTGGCCGTTGAGCGGCTTCGACAGCTACGAGGCGGGCTTCTCGTCCCTACACCCGCACGACGCTGTTCGTAACGAGCTCCTTCAGATGCTGGCCTACAACTTGGCACACACGGAGCACGTTCCCCGCCCGCTGGACGGCGAGCTCGCCGGGCTCCCCCTCACCGTGCATGCGTCGTACACCCGCGAAGAAATCCTCCCGGCCCTCGGACAATCCACCTACAACAAATTCCTTCCCGGCCACTTCAGGGAGGGTGTCAAGTGGTGCGAGGCCATCCAGACGGACGCTCTCCTCATCACGCTGGAGAAGGACGAGAAGGACTTCTCTCCGGAGACCCGGTACCGGGATTACGCGATGAGCGAGACGAGGTTCCATTGGGAGTCCCAGAACCAGACGTCCGAAACGTCTCCGACGGGCAAGCGATACCAACAGCATGCCGCGGAAGGAAGCCACGTCCTGCTCTTCGCCCGCCGCTACAAGACCACGGACGTCGGTAGCTCTCAGCCGTGGACGCTGCTTGGACCTGCCGAGTACGTCAAGCACGAGGGAAGCAAGCCGATGGCCATCACTTGGGACCTCCAGCACGAGATGCCCGCCGCGGTATGGACGTACTCGGCAATCGCCGCAAGCTAAATACTCTCGTCCACGATCTTCCAAAAGCGCCGGTGGGCACGTGCGAATCGGGCTTGTACTCGGTGTTCTGCGACGGTCCTGAGCTCTATCGGCGTGACCTGGCCTTCAGCAAATCGATCCACCACACGGAGACCGTTGGTCAGGTACAGCGCGCCACGATCCAACCGGACATGGCAGTTGGGACAGAGACACAACACATTTCCGTCAACGTCGGGGCCCTCACCGGCCCCCAGCGACTGGATGTGAGCTCCCTCTGCGTAGCTCTTCCCGTCTGGCCCCACGGGGAGAGCTACGCGACATATTTGGCACGTATTCCTGTGCCAGCCTTTAACTCTCTTACCCACTGCTGTGTCCCGGATAATTCGGGAAACCGTCGCGGTCTTCCTGCGGGCCGCTCCTGCAAGAACCTCCTTGAACTGCACTTCAAGGGAGGTAACTTCCTGCTTTTCCGCCATGAGCCGCTTCAGTCTGAACCGGCATATCCGAAAACCGTCCACCCCGCTCTCGTCCCAGGCGTCGACAATCTCGTAAAGGCCGTCATATCGATAACCCTTCACAGGGGAGTAATTCACATCCCCCCGATACCCTCGGATTACACGAACCGGGTAGCCCTTGTTCCAGCTCTGGCGAAGCCCTTCGTTTCCATCCCTCTGCCAGGACTGGTCCTCAATCTGCTTCTTCGTCGACGGGTCGCGACCCCCCACACCCGTGTAAACAATCTCGTCCCAGAGGTCCTCGTCGTCGACGTACCCCTTGTTCAGAACGATGGCGTCAGCCGCGCGCGATCCCGCACTGTCAAGCCCCCAGGAAATGCCCGCTTGCGCCTCTTTGTGGAGACCTGCGACCTTTACCTCACTGCGGGAAGTGAACAGGGTTCCGGCGGGGGTCGCATTTATATGGCCGAAGCTGGCTCTGTACGCAGTCATCCGAACATGCTGCCGAGATCAGGGAAGAACTCGATCACTCAGACGAGTTGGTGGACAGATGAGGCGAAAAGTCATCTACCTGTGGCCAGAAACATGCCACCCAGCCCACCTGTATGCCTTCTTCCGATATCAGCATGAATAGCTACAAGTAGCCCATGGCGCCGTGAATCACTTGTCCATCTGAGCGACAGCCCTCGCAAAGGACGCCCGAAGGTCCTCCACTACAGATTCCAGTTGTGCGAGCACATGCAGGACAGCGCCCTCACCACGGCAGCCCAGGGGCGGTGCCACGGAGCACCATTGGATTGGCGCCGACGTCACCACCACCTCGCTCACAACCTCTACCCCCACCAGGAACGGATCGTCCCGACTATCCGTCGAAGCGAGCGGGAAGATCGAGACATCTGAGAGAAACCCGGTCGCCTGAACGGACTTCACGAGGAACCAGAGGTCATCCGTGTCGTCGAATTCGTAATGGCCGTTGCCGAGCTCTTGGAGGAACTCAGCAACGCGCTCCGGCGCGTAAGCCATCAACCGGCCTTCTTGTACTCGGCGTAGAAGCGGTCCTCCGCCTGCTCCAGCGCCGACACCGGGTCACTCCCCTGGATTACGAGGCAGTGCAGGAGGTCCGCGATGAGAGACGTCGCCGAGTCCTCCAGCACGGGGAGTCGCGCCAGACCGAGGGCTGCGGCTGCTTCGTCACCGCGATAGGTGTCCAGGGCTGCCAGAGCCCGTTCCACCCGAAAGCGCTGCCCGTACGCGCTCCGCGAGAACTCGCACCACACGGCCTTGCCCGTCGCGGTCTGCACCGTTCCCCAGTCCAGAGCCATGCCGGCCAGCAGGTGCAGGCCGCGGCCACACTCCACACCGCACTCGGGGTCGCCGAACGCGGGAGGCCGATGGCTCGTGTCGTGAACCTCGACCCGCAGCGTGGTGATGCTTGCCTCCATGACGAGGGTCGCCGCCGAGTGCTCGCCCACGTGCTTGATGACGTTCGTCGCGAGCTCGGTGACTGCCAACTCCGCCTCATCGACGAGGTCGGGGACGCCCCACTGCGTGAGTTGCTCGCGCACCGACTTGCGGAGAGTCCCCATCTTCGCCGGTTTCGCTTCGAAGGCCAGCACACAGCGGGCCGGGGATCGGGTGATGGTGACGGCGTTGTCGCGCATGGCCTCACTCCCTCTCGTCGCCACGACAGCACTGCACCTGCTGTATCCATACAGCTGCGCTGCGTAGCGGTACGTCTGCGAGTATGACTCTTGAGATGTCGCCTTGTGTAACTTCTCGCAGAAACTTCCCCCGAAAGACTCACGGAGGCGCCAACTCAGCTTGAAATGGACCTAATTGAGTAGATCTACGTATCAGGCAAACCAGAGCAGAGATCGGAGAGCTTGCTCCATGCCTTCTGGACCCACTACTCGCAGGCGCCAACTCGGGGCGACGCTGCGCAAGTTGCGTGATCGCAAAGACATGACACTGGAGGAGGCCGGGAAGCTGATCGGGGTTTCCAAGGCCACCATCAGCCGCTACGAAACGAAGGAAGGGCCGATCAAGTGGCCCATCGCGGACGCTCTTTGCAGGGCGTACGGCGCCAGCGACGCCGAGCGTGAAGCGATCATCGACCTCGCAAAGGAAGCCAAGGTCCAGGGCTGGTGGACCTCGCTCGGCAGCAAGATCCCCGAGTCGATGAACTTCCTTCTGACCCTTGAGGACGATGCCGTCCGGGAGGACCACTTCGCCTGCGCATACGTGCCCGGCCTGTTGCAGACCCGCGGATACGCGGAGGCGATCGTTCGGGCGTCCGACATGCGGCAGCCTGCCAAGGAAGTCGAACGCCAGGTGAGCATCCGCCTCAAGCGGCAGGAGATCCTCAAACGCTCAGATCCACCCCACATTTGGGCGGTTCTGGATGAGTCCGTGGTCCGCCGCAGTGTCGGAAGCGCCAGCATCATGCGGGAGCAACTGGACTACCTCCTGGCCTGCGCGAACAGTCCTCATGTGACGTTGCAGATCCTGCCGTTCGCCTCGGGTGCCCATGCCTCCGCCATGGGCAGCTTCGTTATCCTGGGCGGCCCACAGCCTTCCTTGGATGTCGTGTACCTGGACATCCTCACGGGGGCGCTCTTCCTTGAGAAGGAGGAAGAGTTGGACCGCTACCGCCAGGCATTCGATTACCTGCGCGCACAGGCGCTCGACATCACCGCCTCTGCGGCGCTGATCAAGAGGGCCCACAAGGAGATGTGATGACGAACGACGCCCTTGACTGGTTCAAGTCCTCGTACAGCGGGGGCGCGAACACCGAGTGCGTAGAGGTCGCGGACTTGCAGGCCGGAGCAGCAGTCCGAGACAGCAAGGAAGCTGAAGGCCCCATGATCACCGTCGGTAGTGGTTCCTGGCTTCAGTTCATCGGCGCCCTTCGAAGCAACAGCCTGTAGAGATGCACGGCGCTGCTGTGCTGTGACACCAGGAACCATGCAGCAGCAGTGCTGTCCCGGTCCCTCCCCGTCGCGCCCTCGGAGGAACACTCCCGATGACCTGGTCCGCTGAACCGAGTTGGCAGAAGAGCAGCTACAGCAACGGCACGGGCGGGTAGTGCGTCGAGGTCGCCCCGCGCCCCGCATGCACCGCCGTACGTGACTCGAAGGCACCCGACGGACCCCGGATCACTTTGCGACGCGCGACGTGGACGGGGTTCATACGGTCGGTGCAGGGCGGGGAGATGTCGTGACGGCCGGCACTGGGGACTGGTTCAAGTCGTCCTACAGCGGCGGCAGCGGAACCGAGTGCGTCGAGACTGCGTACGCGGGCGGCTCGGCCGCCGTGCGGGACTCCAAGTGCGTCGGCGGGCCGATCGTCTCCGTACGCAACGCCACCTGGGCCGAGTTCGTACGGGCGGTACGGCGCGGGGACCTCGGACCGGCGTGAGTGGGGTGGCACTCAGCCCGGGCCCGGGGTGACGTGTAGGCCCAGCAGTGCACCCCGCTGCTCACTCCGGTCCGACTTCACCCGTAGCGCCCCCACCCGCACATCCGGCTGGGTGGGGAGCGGCGCATGCGGTGGAGTGCGAGGGGGTAAACGGCTTCTTCAGGCCAATTGGGCACCAGTTCATTACTTGACCTTCACAAGACTGCCATCATCGGCCTCTCAGTTCACTACCCATGCCTGGGGGGCACGAGTTGTTGAGGAAGAGTGCGATGCGTCAGCGCGCGGCGTTGACGAGTGGGGTTGCCGTGGTCCTGGCGGTGACGCTGGCGGGGTGCGGGGGCGGTACTTCGACGGATGCCAAGCCGGTGGGGGCCGAGGCAAGCAAGACCGCTACGGGGACGGCTGACGCGACTCCTTCGGCCACGGCCACGCCCTCTCCGGCAGGGGATGTGCTCGGCCTCGTCGACGACACCGCGAGCGTGAAGAGTGTCAAGCCGATCATCGTGAACGTACTGGCGAACGACACCTTCGCCGCGGCCGGTGGTGCCGCCGAACCCTTCAAGGAGGCGGTACGGAAGGGGAAGTTCACGCTCTCGCTCGACACGCGGCCCACCACGGGGGCCGCCGTCGTCGGCGCGGGCGGGAGCAGCTTCGTCTACACGCCGCAGGCGGGGTTCGGGGGCGAGGACCAGTTCACGTACAAGATCGTCGTTGACGGTGCCGGGGTTGGCGCCGGGGGTGAGGGTGCAACTCCTCTCACAGGTACGGCTGTTGTTCGGCTCACCGTGTCCGCGCCCAAGCCTGCACCGGTCAAGACCAAGAAGCCCGCGCCGACGGTCTACTACAAGAACTGCGCCGCGGCACGCGCCGCGGGCGTCGCACCGATCAGGAAGGGCCGGCCCGGTTACGGGCGCCACCTGGACCGGGACGGGGACGGCGTGGGCTGCGACTCCTCCTCCGGGGGAAGCGGAGGGAGCGGCAGCACCTCGGGGAGCGGGGGAAGCAGTGCCTCCGGTGGGGGCGGAGGCGGCAGCGTCTCGTACAAGAACTGCTCCGCCGTGCGCGCCGCCGGCGCCGCACCGATCAGGGCGGGCGATCCCGGTTACGGACGTCATCTGGACCGCGACGGGGACGGCGTGGGCTGCGAGTCCTAGGGGGTGTGCCGGGGGGGGGGGGGCGCCCCCGGCCCCCCCCCGTCCGGGTGGGGCGGGCCGCCCCCGG